>PWGS01000125.1 GCA_003554505.1 Desulfonatronospira sp.
GGGCGGCCTCGTTCATGAGGTTTTCCAGGTCGGCTCCGGAAAAGCCCGGAGTCTCCCTGGCCAGGCGCTCCAGATCAACATCCTGGTCAAGTTGTTTGTTTTTAGAATGCACTTGCAAAAGTTCCACCCGGTCCTGGACCGTGGGCAGATCGACCATGATACGCCGGTCGAATCTTCCGGGCCGGGTCAGGGCCGGGTCCAGGATATCCGGGCGGTTGGTAGAGGTCATGACCACGATGTTCTCGTGTTCTTCAAAACCGTCCAGTTCTCCAAGAAGCTGGTTCAGGGTCTGCTCGCGCTCGTCATGTCCTCCGCCCATTCCTGAGCCGCGCCTGCGGCCTATGGCGTCAATTTCGTCAATGTAGATAATGCTGGGAGCGTTTTGCCTGGCTTCTTCAAAGAGGTTGCGCACTCTCTTGGCTCCCACTCCAACAAACATTTCCATGAAATCCGATCCGGTAATGCTTAAAAAGGAAACCCCGGCTTCTCCGGCAACGGCTTTTGCCAGAAGGGTCTTGCCGGTGCCGGGCGGACCAAGCAGTATCACCCCGCGGGGAACCTTTCCCCCCATCTCATGAAGCTTTCGGGGGTCCTTGAGATAGTCCACAACTTCCATGAGTTCCACCTTGGCTTCCCTGGCCCCGGCTACATCCTTGAAGGTGGTACTCTGTTTGCCCTGGTCGAATTTTTTGGCCTGGCTCTTGCCGAACCCGAACATCCCGCCTCCGCCCTGCATTTTTTTGTACTGGGAATAAATAAGCAGCCCGATGAGCAGCAAGGGTATGGTGGAGAGAATCAGATACCAGAAAATAGGGCTTCGTTCCGGCTGGGTATGGACCTGGATGTCCTTTTCCTGAAGAAGGGGCATGAGCTGGTCATCTCCGAAGGCCGGGGTGTAGGTCACGAAATCGGTATAGGCAATATCGTCCTTTTCCACCTCTTGATGCACCGAGCCCTCTATCCTGTCCCCGCGCACGGTGATTTCCTCCACGTTGTCCGCGCGCAGCTGAGCCAGGAAGTCGCTGTAGCTGATTTGCGCCGGCTGCCACATGGGGGCTGCAAAATTCCATACGATCAGCACCAGAAACAAAAATATCAGAACATGCAGGAAAGTATCGTTTCGAAAGTCCGGTTTTTGCTGTTTTTGTTTATCTTGCATAAATAGCTCCTTTGTAGAACATACGTGCATCAGATCCTGATTTCAAGCAAGGATTGTGGGTTAGGGATTTGGGATTCAGGAATTGGGGAGTTCAGGTATTGGGGGATTGAGAGAGTGGAGGGCTTGTGGGCGGGGCATTCAGTGCTTGATCCGGGACAGGGTTTTCTCTATTCTGCCGCTTGCGGTAAAAACTTAATCCGTCCGGTCCGGGAACCGGAAAGCCTGACGGACAATAAGACACGGGAGACCGGGCATGTTGACCATTCAAGGCAAAGGGGCGATCTCTGCAGGAGAAACCTGCATCCTGGGACCGCCTGGTGCAGAGGGAGCGCGCGGAAATTATGCAAGTGAAGATCCGGGGCTCAGAGCAGTGCGGGCAGGGGTTTTTCTGCAGCAGGAAGTCCCTGTTTTTCAGGTGCTGGACAAGCCCTGGGTAAGCGGGAATGGAGAGACAGGCTTTCTGGGACTGACTCTCAAGGCCCTGGAGGATGTGGACCTGGAAAAAAAGCCTGAACTGCAGATCCAGTGCCGGGGAAGATCCCTGGCCTGGATAACCCTGAGCGACAAGGGGGCCCGGGGAGAGCGCACAGACACCAGCGGACCCATGATCCGGGAGACTGCGGAGAAAGAGCTTTTTCTTGCTCTTTGCAGGGGGTACGTTATACCCGATGATGTCTGTCTGTTGCGTTCTTTGTTGCAGTATCTGGCCCTGGGTGCCGGTTTTGACCTGATATTGACCACAGGGGGCACCGGGCTTGGGCCACGGGATATCACCCCCGAGGTGACGGCCGGGATTCTGGAAAAGCGCCTGCCGGGGTTCGAGCAGGCCATGATGGCCGCTTCCCTGCAGAAGACCCCGCATGCGGCTATTTCCCGGGCAGTAGCCGGCACTCTGGATCAAAGCATCATTTTAAACCTCCCGGGAAGTCCCGGGGGAGTCAAAGAGAACCTGGAAGCGGTATTGCCGGCCATGGAGCACGCCCTGGCCAAGCTGCAGGGAGATCCTTCCGATTGTGCCGCGAAATAGGTATGGAAACTATGGATACATTTCTGGCTGATCTGCACATACATTCCTGTTATTCCCGGGCCACCAGCAAAAGCCTGGATCCTCCAAGCCTGGCCGCCTGGGCCGCGGCCAAGGGCATCCAGGTGGTGGGCACAGGCGACTTTACTCATCCCGGCTGGATGCAGATGCTGAAAGAGCACCTGGTCCAGGGGGAAGACGGACTGCTCTGCCTGAGTGAGAACAGTGACCTGTCCACATACATCCCCGGCTTTGAGCACAGGCTGGAAGCAAAAACAAGGTTCATGCTCTCAGCGGAGATAAGCTCCATCTACAAGCAGGGGGGCAAGGTACGCAAAATCCACAATCTGGTTTTTTTCCCGGGGTTTGAACAGGCGGAAAAGTTCAACCTCAAGCTGGAGCGCATCGGCAACCTCAAGGCCGACGGACGCCCCATCCTGGGCCTGGATTCCAGAAGCCTTCTGGAGATGGTCCTGGAGACAGACCCCTGGGGTTTTGTAATCCCGGCCCATATATGGACGCCCTGGTTTTCCCTTTTTGGTTCCAAGTCCGGGTTCGACAGTCTGGATGAGTGTTTCGGAGACCTGGCGGGCCATATTTTCGCCCTGGAAACAGGACTGTCCTCTGATCCGGAAATGAACTGGATGTGGAGCAAGCTGGACCGTTTTGCCATGGTGTCCAATTCTGATGCACACAGCGCGGAAAACCTGGGCCGGGAAGTGAATCTTTTCCAGGGAGAAATGAGCTACCAGGGCATGTTTCGAGCCCTGCGACGGGAAGGTCTGGGGAACAGGTTTCTGGGAACCCTGGAGTTTTATCCCGAAGAGGGCAAGTATCACCTGGACGGACACCGCAAGTGCAATGTAGTCCTGGATCCCAGGCAGACCCTGGCCCACAGGGGGAAGTGCCCGGTTTGCGGCAAGGATGTAACCGTAGGCGTGCTCAACAGGGTCATGGCCATGGCCGACCGGGAGGAGCCCAGCCGCCCTGAATATCAGCCGGGGTTTTCCTCGGTAATCCCCTTAAAGGAGATAATCTCCGAGTTCCTGGGGGTCGGACCCAAGACCAAAAAAGTGCACGCCTTTTACACCAGCCTGGTGCACAGGTTCGGCCCGGAACTGCAAATACTGCAGAGCGTGCCGGTGGAAGACCTGGGCAGGTTCAACAGTCCACTGGGCAAGGGCATTGCCAGGATGCGCGCCGGGGAGGTTATCCGCCGGCCCGGCTATGACGGGGAATACGGGGTGGTCAGGGTCTTTACCGAAACTGAAAGAAAGGAATTCCAAAAGGGTAAAAGGCTCATGCCTGTAGCTGGAGATACCCGGAAGCAGGGATATGAGCGCATAAAGTCCGAGCGAATAGATTCTGCACCTGAAACAGAGGGTCCGGAAACGCCTCTGGAATTCAATGCCGCCCAGAAGCAGGCTATTGTGGCCGGTCCAGAGCCCGTTCTGGTCATGGCCGGCCCGGGGACGGGCAAGACTCAGACCCTCATGGGCAAAGTAAGCAGTCTTCTGAAGCAGGAGGTAAATCCCAGGCACATCCTGGTGCTGACTTTTACCCGCAAGGCGGCCCGGGAGCTCAAGGAGCGCCTCTCCGGCATCCATGGAGCCGACCAGGCCCTGCCCCGGGCGGAAACCATGCATGCCATGGCCTTCGAGCACTGGAAAAGGGTCTATGGGGAGGAGCCGCTTATACTGGGGGAAGAAGAGGCCTTCAGGGTGTTTGCAGAGTCCAGTCCGGAGCTGAAGGGCGCTGCCCTGAAAAAGGCCTGGCAGGAAACAGTGACAGCCAGGGAGCAGCTTCTGGAGCTACCTGCTGCCGGAGAGAACTACAATCGACAGAAGCAGGACTGGAACCAGGTGGATTATGCCGATCTCCTGGAGTTCTGGCTGCAGGAACTGCAAAGCGGCAAATTTGTCCGTCCCTACACCCATGTACTGGTTGACGAGATCCAGGACCTGTCCCGGCTGCAGCTGGAGATTATCAGGGAATTGCTCCCGGAGAAAGGGGAGGGCTTCTTCGGCATCGGCGATCCCAGGCAGTCCATTTACGGCTTTCGCGGCGCTGCGGGGGATGTGCCGGAGGTGCTTGGTTCTTACTGGCCGGACCTGCAGGTTGTAAGCCTCAGGGAAAACTACCGTTCGGCCCGGGAGATCCTGGCACTTTCCCAGGGCCTTTTTCCAGAGGACGTAAGCCTTGAGGCCAGGGTGGGATTTCCGGCCGGCATGACCCTGTACCGGGCTGCCGAAGGAGTGCAGGAAGCCCACTGGGGGGGCCAGAGGATCGGTGAACTCCTGGGAGGTACAGGGCACTGGCAGATGGACGGGCAGGATACTCAGACAGGTCTGGCTCCGGAGGATATAGCCATCCTGGTACGCTTCAAGGCCCTGGGTTCCGCCCTGGAAAAGGAGCTGCACCGAATGGGCATACCGGTGAGCGTGCCGCAGCAGGAGCCGTTTTACCGGGATCACCGGGTGGAGCTGATCCTGAAGGCGGCGGCCAGGGTGCTGGGGATCAGCTGGAGCGAAGAGGTATTTGAATGCCCGGAAAAGGTGCTGGCTAAAGGCCCCCTTGGCCTGGCGGCATATCTAGGGGATATGCCTCCTTTTGATAAATTTTTCTGGCAGAGCAGGGCCTTCAGAGAACTGGAAAAGCAGTACCGGGAAAAAGGAGGCTGGGCAGGGCTTATCAACCACATCCGCCTGGAAAGCGATCTGGATCATGCGGAAATGAAGAGCAGAAAGGTCAAGATCCTGACCATGCACGCCGCCAAGGGACTGGAGTTTGAAGCAGTGTTTCTGCCGTGCCTGGAGGACGGTATTGTACCTTTCGCCGGTACGGACTTTCTGCTTGGCAAGCCCGCTCAGGCAGAGCAGAAAAGCGATGAGCTTGAAGAGCAAAGGCTTTTTTATGTGGCCCTCACCAGGGCCAGGCGGCATCTTTTTCTGAGCCTCGCCGGCAGCAGGAAGGTGTATGGTCGTCTGCTGAGGCTGAAAGAGTCCAGATTTTTATCCAGGCTTGATCTGGCAGGGGGGCATAAGACCAGGGCCAGGATCTGCAAGACTAAAAGGGAAAAGAGGCCCAGGCTTTTTTAAGCCTTTGTAAGGTGCACTAATGTGTATCCAGGAAGGCAGGTGCAAAGAAGGCGGCACGTTTTATCTAAGAAGGAAGTTGTAGAAGAATTTTTCGTAAAGCGTACAGACCCTTTGGGCCATGACCGGCTTGAACCCTGCGCTCCTGAGGCGGCAATAGACATGCAGGGGATTAAAATGATGCTGAATAAAACCTTTGACTTTTTTCATATATGAACATTAGCAATAAGCATGCCTAGTTTCTTGAGGAAACACTTTTATCTTTATAATCAATAAAAAGCAAGTTTTTTGTTGGGGATATCTGGATTTCGGGATTAAAAAGATTGGGGAATTGGGTAATTAGTTTCCATCCGGAAAGTCTTTCTTTCCGGATGTTGAAGCTATTGGTTTTCTTTCCGGAAACGAGGAGTTTTTTCTTTTGGCAAGGAAATCAAGCAATTATGAGGAGGCGTATCTTAA
>PWGS01000258.1 GCA_003554505.1 Desulfonatronospira sp.
ATACCGCCTGCTCCCCGATTACCTGATACCCGAGCGCTTCAAGGGGAATTCGCATGGCTTCGAGGGTAAATCCCATGTCCTTCTTGTGTTTCTGTTCGCAAACCGCGACCAGAGCGGCTTTCCGCCCCTGACCGGCCAGCCGGCTTGACCAGGCCCTGGGAATCGTGTTTTCAAAATCGTAAAAGCAGTAAAGCCGGTCGATAAATGCCTTCATCCATGAGGTGATATTATAGTTGTGGGTGGGAGAAACAAGCACAAGGCCTTTTGAGGCAATGACCCGGCTGTAGATCAGTGACATTCCGTCATTTAAGCCGGTGCAGATTTTATCCTTCCTGCATTTTTCGCAGCCGATGCAGCCCTGAAACATGATGTCTCGCAATTGAACAAAACCATTTTGAATCGTTTCATGGCTCACGCCTTTCAGCACCTGCTCAAGCAGCACATCGGAATTCCCGTTTTTTCTTGGGCTGCCTGCCACTCCCAGAACATTATTTTCCGGGAGCAGATTGTCGGTATTTTCTTTGATTATGGAGCCGGGCAGGTTCATGTTTTGTATCCTTTGGTTGTTAATTGGGCAATCAGCATTTCGTCATTGACAACGGAACACAGTATTTCTAGCTCAAGATTTTCATTTCCCATCGGCGAACGCCAAGCCTGAGCAGCGCAGCCACGATAGTCCGCATTTCCGAAGCCTTTCCAAAAAACCACAATTTTCTCGGTGCCTGCTGCTCCAGGACTTTGTTGGATTGAACTTGCAATAGCCTGCTCCTTTTCGGTAACCAAGCCATGGTGAACAGTTACGACTTAAGGATATCTTTGATCTGGTGCAGTTCATCCCTGATGCTTGTAAGGATGCCTGCCATGCGGGATTCTTCTTCCAGGCGCATTTTAGCTCCCTCGATGGTCAGCTTGTCCTGGTAAAGAAGTTTTTTGATGCGGGCAAGAAGCTGAATATGCTCCGGTGTGTAAAGACGCTGACCCTTGGGGGTACGCAGGGGTCGCAACTGAGGAAATTCGCTCTCCCAGAACCTCAGAACGTATGGTTCCAGCTCCAGAAGCTCTGCGGCCTGGCCGATTTTAAGATATTCTTTTTCCTCTGACATGGAATAAGGATTAACCAGGACGGGATAAAAATCAAGGAAATCCCACCGGCAGCTTTTTCAGAAGCAGGTCAGCCAGCTTCTGCTGCTCTCTGTCCACTTCGCTGTCCTTCAGGGTCCTTTCCGGATGACGGTAGGTCAGGCGCAGGGTAAGCTTCTTTTCCTGCCGCTCCGGTGGCAGATAAACATCCACCAGGGATATATCTTCAAGTATGTCCACCCCGGCGTTTTCCACAACATCGCGAAGCTGATGATAGGCCAGTTCCATGGGAGTGACTATGGTCATATCCCTTTTGACCACGGGAAACCTGGGCAGAGGCTGAAACTGCGGCCTGGACCGGCTGCCAAGACTATGCAGAAGATCCAGGTCCAGGTCACAGTACCAGATATCTTTTCTGGCCTTGTATGCCCTGGCCTTGTCCGGAGCCCCCCGGCCGAGCACCCCCAGAGTTTTCTCCCGGCATATGCACTCCACCGCCGGCTCCAGGCAGGGATGCTCCCTGTGCAGTACAAAACGTCCCTCAAGGCCTCCAAAGGCTCCCAGAAGATTTTCCACCAGGCCTTTTAAGTCATAAAAGTCCGCGTCATCTTCAGGATGAGGCCAGTGCCCCCTGTGCCTGCGGCCGTAAAGAAGAAGGGCCAGGCGGTTATTTTCGCGTACTCCGGTCTCTGAAGAACTGTCCTGCTCAAAGCTTCTGGCGGCTTCAAAGAGTTTAAGCCTGGTGTTGCCCTGGCCCAGATTGTGCTTCAGGGTGTTAAGAAGTCCCGGAAGCAGGTGCGTACGCATCACATCCTGCTCTTCGCTTAAGGGGTTGAAGACTTTCACCCTGCCTTCCAGGGGCACCCCCAGATAATCCAGGTCAGCCATGCCCACAAAGCTGTAGTTGATGGCTTCCTGCAGGCCAAGCCCCCTGGCCCACTGCTTTACAGCCCCCAGAAACCGGTATTCGCTGTCCGCATCTTCGTGATGCATGGATTTCTGCACCTTGGGCAGGTGCTCCGGAATTTTGTCCAGGCCGTATACCCGGCCGATCTCCTCTATGAGGTCCACCTCCCGGGTGATATCGGGACGATAGATGGGAACAGTCACCTGCATGGCCCCGCCCTCTTCCTGCACCTCGCAGCCAAGAGAGGTCAGAACCCGGCGGCAGTATTCCTGGTCCACATCCAGGGCCAGCAGGCTGTTGGCCCGCTCGCGGCGGAAATAGACCTGTACCGGCTTGCAGGGCCTGGGTTCGGCCCTGGAAACTCCCTGGTACCCCCTGCCCTGTCCCAGTTCCGACATGAGCTGGGCTGCCCGGTCCAGGGCAAAGGGGGCATTGGCCTGATCCACGCCGCGCTCGAAACGGAAAGAGGATTCACTGTGCAGCCCCAGTCTCCTGGCGGTCTGCCTGATGCTTAAGGGGTTGAATACGGCGCATTCCAGCAGCACCCGGGTACTGTGCTCGTTTATTTCCGTATTGGCCCCGCCCATGACTCCTGCCAGGGCCACGGGCTTCTCGCTGTCCCAGATGAGAAGATCTTGGTCATTTAGCTCCCTTTCCTGCTCGTCCAGGGTGGGGAACTTGAATCCCGGCCGGGACCGGTCCACCCTGATCCTGTCGCCCTCCAGCAGGTCGCGGTCAAAGGCATGCAGGGGCTGGCCCTGCTCCAGCATGATGTAGTTGGTTATATCCACAATATTGTTGATGGGCCTGACACCCACGGCCATGAGCCTGTAGCGCATCCAGTCCGGGCTGGGCTTTATGGCGCATCCGGAGATAATCCTGGCCTGGTACAGGGGACACCCCGAGGGATCGTCTATCTCGATTTGCACTTCATCCGGGCAATGCCTGGAGTTGTCCTCATGCAGGTCCAGAACCGGCTTGTACAGGGGCAGGTCGAACAGGGCGGCCACTTCCCTGGCCAGGCCCATAACGCTTAAGCAGTCCGGCCTGTTGGGGGTGACCCCGATATCCAGGACGAATTCCTCCAGGTCCAGGGCCCGGCGCAGTCCGGTGCCCGGGGAAAAGGCGCCGTCCAGAACCATTATGCCTGATGAGTCCTGGCCCAGTTCCAGCTCTGCCTCGGAACAGATCATGCCCTGGGAGGTCTCCCCCCTGATACTGGTTTTTTTTATCACCTGACCGCCGGGCAGCTCTGTACCCTCCAGGGCCACGGCCACGTTCTGACCGGCCTGCACATTGGGAGCACCGCAGACGATACTTAAGTTTTCTCCTGTGCCTGCGTCCACACTGCACAGGGACAGTTTGTCCGCTCCGGGATGCTGTTTTTTTTCCACAACCCGGCCCACCACCATGGGTGACAGATGGGCAAACGGCCGGACAATCTCCTCCCCCTCCAGGCCAACCATGGTCAGCCTGTGGGAAAGCTCGTCTATGCTGCCTCTGTAGGGTGTAAACTCCCGCAGCCAGGATAAACTTAAAAGCATCTGCAGTATCCTTGAGGATGTTTTGATTGTTGCGCCCGGAGGGCTCAGGCGAACTGGTTCAAAAACTTTATATCGTTTTCAAAAAACATGCGCAGGTCATTGATCCCGTACTTGAGCATGGCCACTCTTTCCACGCCCAGGCCGAAAGCAAATCCGGTATACTTATCCGGATCATATCCCACCTGCAGAAAAACCTCGGGGTCGATCATGCCGCATCCCAGCACTTCCACCCACCCGGTTTCCTTGCACACCCTGCAGGTTGTGCCGTCCTGGTTTCTGCCGCGGCCCTGGCACATGACGCAGCTGATATCCACTTCTGCACTGGGTTCGGTAAAAGGGAAAAAACTGGGCCTGAAGCGGACCTTGACCTCGGAGTCAAAGATCTGCTGGGCAAATGCGGTCAGAGTGCCGCGCAGGTCGGCCATGCTCACATGGGTATCCACCAGGAAGCCTTCAATCTGGTGAAACATGGGGGTATGGGTCAGATCGGAGTCCCGGCGGTACACCTTGCCCGGGGCGATGGCAGCCAGCGGGGGGCGCCTTTTCTCCATGGTCCGGATCTGAAGCGGGGAGGTATGGGTGCGAAGCACCAGGGTCTCGGTGATGTACAGGGTGTCCTGCATGTCCCGGGCCGGATGGCCAGGGGGGAGATTCAAGGCCTCGAAATTGTAGAAATCCGTCTCCACTTCCGGACCGGTGACGATTTCAAAACCAAGTCCGGTAAAAATATTGCTTATATCCTGGATCACCCGGGTCACGGGATGCACGGAACCAACATCCGGGGTGCGTCCCGGGAGAGAGGGATCAAAACTTTGATCCCCGTCAGAGGCGGCCTGCTTTTCCAGTTCTTTTTTTCTGCTCTCCCGGATTCTGCCCAGCTCGGTCTTGACCTCGTTGGCGGTCTTCCCGGCCTCGGGCCTGTCGGCAGGGTCCAGCTCAGGCAGTCTGGACATTATCCGGGCCAGCCTGCCCTTGCGTCCAAGAAAAGCCCCCCTGGCCTCTTCAAGGTCCTGCAAAGAAGAAGCCTGATCCAGAACGTGCTTAAATTCCTGGATCAGGCTTTTCAGGCTGGTATTAACCTCCTGGACTGCACTCATCAGTTGGCCCCGGTCCTGGCCATCTCCGCCAGCCGGGCAAAAGCGGCCTTTTCATGTACAGCCATATCCGCAAGCACCTTGCGGTTCAGTTCCACGCCGGCCTTGCTCAGCCCGCTCATGAAACGGCTGTAGGACATGCCGTGCTCCCGGGCTGCTGCATTGATGCGGATTATCCACAGCTTGCGGAAATCGCGCTTTTTCTGCCTGCGGTCCCGGTAAGCATAGCAAAGGGCTCTTTCCACAGTCTCTCTGGCGGTATAGTAGAGTCTGCTTCTGGACCCCCGGTAGCCCTTGGCCATCTTCAAGTATTTCTTGTGTCGCCTGTTGGCGGTCTTGCCTCTCTTGATCCGCATAGATATCTCTCCCTCATGTGTGTTTTCTTGTAATTATTCACCGTGACAATGCTTTTGTCTGGCTCGGTATCGGTATCGAAACTGCTGGGGAACGTCCCCCATGACTTCGCCTTTCGTTTTTTATTTCGACCCCGATACCGATACCGACCCCGACTCCGTTTACCAGAATAAAAGCAGGCACAAGGTATGCTAACCAGCTAGTTTTTATTTATGTTCTGTTTTAAGCCGGGTACATTGAAAACGGCTTCCCCGGCAAATCTAGAAAGCATGGGGCAGCATTCTTTTTACAGAGCGCATGTTGGCTTTGTCCACGATAGCCGGTTTGCCCAGCCTGCGCTTTCTTTTGGAATTTTTCTTGGTCAGAATATGCCGCATATTCTGCTGCCGCCTCTTGACCTTGCCGCTTCCGGTTACGGAAAAACGCTTGGCGGCACAGCGCTTGGTCTTGATTTTAGGCATATTATCCTCCTGGAGTTAAAATCATATTGTACAGATGGTAAATCAGGCCTTTTTGGAACCCACCGGAGAAAGAAGCAGGTGCATGGTCCTGCCTTCGTAGCGGGGCTCCTGTTCCACCCTGGCCACGTCCGAGGTCTGCTCCACCACCTTGTTTAAAATATCTGCCCCGCGGTCCTTGTGAGCCATCTCCCGGCCCCTGAAAAAAACAGAGACCTTGACCCTGTCTCCCTCTTCAATAAATTTTCTAATATGACGGACCTTGGTGTTCAGGTCATTTACGTCGGTTTTGGGA
>PWGS01000083.1 GCA_003554505.1 Desulfonatronospira sp.
CCTCGATAACCGTGCCTCCCTGCTCCTTGACCCAGCGCGGAAGAGTTCCGGCTGGAGCCACGTCTCCGGAAGTGCCGGCCACAAGCACCAGGTCCGCTGCCAGCACCAGACGCCTGGTCTCCTGCAAGGCCTGTTCCGGAATCTGCTCCCCGAAAAAGACCACCCCCGGCCTGATCACTCCGTAACACTGGCTGCAAAGCCAGGGTATATCATTTCTGGTGAGTTCCAGCGCTTTTTGCTGATTATACTTTTTTTTGCATTTGTGGCAATAGAAAGTACCGGCCCCGCCGTGAAATTCTACAACTTTCCTGGAGCCTGCTCTCTGGTGCAGATTGTCTATGTTCTGGGTAATGACGGCCTTTAAATAACCCATATCTTCCATACGGGCCAGGCTTTCATGGGCGGGATTGGGCTCTGCAGCGGAAATCACGCCGATGGCTTCCAGCAGAAATTCCCAGACCTGCCGCGGATTGTTCTCCAGGGCCCGGTCCGAGGCCACCGACTCGGGATCGAACCTGGACCACAGCCCTCCCGGACTTCTGAAATCAGGAATGCCGCTGGCCACGGATATGCCGGCCCCGGTCAAAGCCAGCATGCACTCAGAACTGCGGATGGCTCCGGCTGCTTCCTGGTAGAGTTTTTCACTGTTGGGCATATGTTATGCTGTTGCTTATGGTAATGTTACGAATATGAAACCGGCCTGTGCATTTTTTTGCTCTGCCAGGGCCAGAAACGCTCAATCCTGAGAAACGCCTGTCTTACCCGGATTTTCTCAGCCTGGACAAAAGATCCAGGGAATTCTGCTCCGCCTGCTCGTATTCCTGCATGTCCATGCCGGCACCCAGGGCGATTTTCTGCCGCATTTCCCGGCTTACCAGATCCTGCGGGCCATGGGCGTCATTATTTATAACCAGCTTTGCCCCGTAGACCCTGGCCAGATTGAGCACATGGCCGTTGGTCAGGCTGTGCCCCTTCCTGGTGGTGATTTCCAGGTACACTCCTTTTTCGGCCGCCAGCCGGGCATCTTCCGGGGTAATAAGTCCCGGGTGAGCCAGGACATCAGCCCCGGCCCGGATGGCTGCATGGTTGGTACCCTGGACCACCGGCTCCACGATGGTCTCCCCGTGGACCAGGACTATCTCGGCCCCCAGGTCACGGGACCTTTGTACCACTTTCTCCATCAGCTGAGGAGGCACATGTGTCAGCTCCACGCCCCCCAGGAGCTCTATCCCGGTGTAAAGGGAGTAGTCCCTGACCACTCTTTGCTGACTCTCAAGGATATGCAGCAGGTTGGAATCGTCCACGTGATCGGTGAATGCCAGGCCGCGGTAACCTGCCGCCCTGGCCCTTCTTGCCAGTTCCGCAGGTATCAGGCCGCCGTCACTGTAAACCGTATGCGTATGCAGATCAATCATCATTTACCTTAAACCTTGACCAGGCCCGGCTCACATCTTGTACTTGGTGTCATCCAGGTTGAATTTCTCCAGTATCTCGGCCCACTTCTTACCCTCTTCATCGTCCAGCACCACCTGGTAATCCCCCTGCTGCTCCTTCATGATGTCTTCCAGGATCTGCTGGCGAACCATGATGGGAGCCTTGACCCTCACCGCCATGGCAATGGCGTCGGACGGCCGGCTGTCTATGCGCAGGACATTTTCGTCCTGCTGCAGCACCAGCACGGCATAGTAAGTGGACTCCTTGATCTCGGTTACTTCCACGTGCAGCAGCCGGGCCCCCAGATTATTCAATGTGTCCAGGAAAAGATCGTGGGTCATGGGCCTGGGCATGCTCATGCCCTTGAGGGGTATTGATATGGCCATGGCCTCCAGGGCCCCGATCCAGATGGGCAGAATATACTTGTCCTCTTCATCCTTTAATATGACCAGGGGCATATTGGTCTTTTCGTCCATGGCCAGTCCGAATATTTCCATCTTAATAAGCATTAGATCACCTCTCCGCTCAGGGAATGTTTGTGGGCTCTGACAATGGTCACGCCAAGCAGCTCTCCAGTACAGTCCCGCTCCACGGGCAAATGCACGTGCACCAGTCTTCCTCCGGGATCCCGGCCGGTCCAGGATACTGTATCCGAAGGACCCTGTTTTTTGCTCCTGCCTTCCACGAGCACCGGTTCCTGTCTTCCCACACGCCCGGCAAGCCTGTCCCGGGTCAAGTCGCTTTGCAGCTTCTGAAGCCGGGCAAGCCTCTCTGTCTTTATTTCATCTTCGATCTTGGGATGCATGCTTGCTGCCCGCACTCCGGGTCGATCCGAATATTTAAAGGAAAAACTGCTGTCAAAGCCGACTCTTTCCACCATTTCCATGGTATCTTCAAAATCGGCATTCGTCTCACCGGGAAAACCCACTATCAGATCCGTGGTCAGGGAAATATCCGGACAACTGGACCTGAGCTTCTCAACGATACGTAAGTAGTCGTCCCTGGTATACCTGCGCCCCATTGATGAAAGCATCCGGTCAGAGCCCGACTGCAGGGGCAGATGCAGATGCGGACAAAGCACGGGCAGTTCCCCGAAGGCCTGGATAACCTTCTTATCGATATCCTTGGGATGAGATGTGGTGAACCTAAGCCTTTCCAGGCCAGGCAATCCGGCCACACGCCTGAGAAGCTCGGAAAAAGGCATCTCCCTGCCTTCTTTGTCCTGGCCGTAACTGTTGACGTTTTGCCCCAGAAGTGTGATCTCCCTGCATCCCCGGGAAACCAGACCGGCGCACTCGCGCAGGATTTCCGCGGATGACCGCGATTTCTGCCTTCCCCTGGTATAGGGAACAATACAGTAGGCGCAGAAATTATTGCAGCCCTGCATTATATTTACAAAGGCCTGGACCGGGGCCTTTTCCGGCAGATATCCATTTCTTTCCGGATAGTGATCCTGAAAGTCCAGCAGACTGGTCTTCAAGTGCCTGTCCTTGAGCAACCGTTTGATCGCCTCCGGCACCATGACCAGGCCATCCGTCCCGAACACCAGCCGCACAAAGGGAAAGCGTTCCAGGAAACCTTTACCCACCTGTTGAGCCACGCATCCGCCCACACCTGCGAAAACATGCGGTCTGTCCCTGGTGTACTCATACAGCCTGCCCAGCAGACTGTATATCTTTTGCTCCGGCTTTTCCCGCACACTGCAGGTATTTATGAGAAATATGTCGGCTTCATCCTCCCTGGTGCAGGGTTTCAGGCCCATGGACTGCAAGGATCGGTCCAGCCACAGGGAGTCGCTGACATTCATCTGGCAGCCGAAGGTAAAAATATAATAGTTCATAACTTAAGATTTAACACGACCGGGTAAAGAGTCAATGGCCATCACATCCACCGTACCCCGTGTTTCTTCACGCCACAGGCGTGATGAAACATTATGCTCCATGCCCCATGTTTACCCCGTGAAATGCACGCAAGTGCCAGCTTTAGCGTATTTCACTGGTGCCCTATGCCCTATGCCCCATGCCCTATGCTCCATGCCCCATGCCCCAATTCCTACCTCAGATACTTATTTATATTCTCATAATCAAACTCTTCATCCTGCAGGACATTTTCCATGAACCTGAACAGGCTCATGCGGACTTCCCGGGAGTGGCCGGGATACCACTTGGGAGAGGCGATAACCAGGGCCCGGAACACATAAAACGGTGCCGCGGTGTGCAGGATTTCCCTGTCCCCGGTTTCCTCAAGGTAAGTATCCCACATGGTGCGATAAAGCCTCTCAAAATCGCCTTTAAGGGAAGGGCCGCTGTAAAGGGAATACAGGAGATAATTGCTGGTCATTGTGGTGATGTCGTCGGCCGGTTCTCCCCACTCCCCCCGGCTGCGGTCCAGCACCCGGAAGTCCCCGTCGGGCTGGACAAGTACATTCCAGGGATGAAAATCCCCGTGTACCGCGGCCAGGCGATGGGTGAAACCGCCCAGTTTCCAGCGCCAGGAAATAAGCCTGCACTCAAGTTCCTCAAACCTTTCCGGGGAGAACAGATCATAAGGATGGGGGTAGGAATCCACCAGGCCGAAGATGCATTCCGAGGCGCCGATAAGATTTCTGATCCGGCGCAGGTAAAGATCCGGTTCATCAAGTCTGCGGCTGTGCAGGCGGGCCATCCAGCGCGAAAACTCTCTGGCCCGTTCCAGATCGCTTTGCTCCAGTCCCTTTTTTTTAATGCGCTCCAGGTCCAGGAAATAATCATATCCTGCAGCCATTTCATGCAGGATAAAGAACTCTCTGGGCTCAACCACAGGAACCAGGTTGTCCTTTTTGTCCACGTAACCAAAACCAAGGGAACGTACATGCTTTTCCATGCTTTCCCCGGTCTCGTACTGGAACATGAGGATGGCCGCCCGGTCCCAGTAGAACTGGTGACCGAAGCTGTCCCCGCGCATGGTGGACAGAACAGCCTGCTTTTCCTCTCCATCAAGCTCGAACCTGATGTGCAGGGGCTTGCCGTAGCCGAATTCCTTCATGCCCTGCTTGCCTGCAGAACCCATCTCCCCGGCCTCAATGAGCCTGGCCCCGGCCCCGAACTGCTTTTGCAGATAATCCTGCAGGCTGCTCAAGTCTATTTGCAGGGCCGGACTTCTGTCTTTAGTACTGGACATGCTGCACCTCCCCGGGGAGTTTCTAACTTTGCACAATATTTAATTGCTGGTTAAAAACAAGAAGTTTATTCAAAGTTATCTTTATACCTCTTCCAGAATTCCTCCGGTGTAAAGTAATGCTCCTGGGTGCCGTGGTGCTCCACTGCATAAGCTGCGCTGGTAAGACCCACTTTGGCCGCCTCGGACACGCTCCGTCCATCGGCCAGGCCCTTGATGAGCCCGGCACGGAATCCGTCCCCGGCCCCGGTGGGATCCACCACCTGGGACACTCTGGCCGCAGGCAGGACAGAGTCATCCCCGCCGTTTATCACCGAACAGCCCTGTTCACCCAGGGGAGTAATAATATTTTCAGTGTACTCAAGCAGTTCTGCTTTACTTTTGCCGGTATTCTTCATGATCATTTCCAGTTCGTAGTCGTTGGCTATGAGAATATATGAACCGCTGATCATATCCAGCATCTTCTCCCCGGAAAAAGCCGGTATATTCTGGCCCGGATCGAATATATAGCGTACTTTCTTCTCCCGGTATTTGCGGCTGTAATTGTACATATCATCCAGGTTGCCCGGGGATACTATGGCCAGCGTAGCTTCCGGGGAAATCCGGTCGAAGTTGTACAGGGAGGAATGGTTCATGGCAGCCGGGTTGAATCCGGTTATCTGGTTGTCCGACTTGTCTGTGGTTATATAGGCTGATGCCGTCAGGTCGTCTTCCATGACCCGGATGCTTTCCCGGCTTACGCCGTGCTTCTGCATCCATTTTTCATAGTTTCCGAAATCCTTTCCCACAGTGGCCAGGATCTCCGGGTCTTCACCCAGAAGCTTCAGGGTGAAGGCAATATTGCCGGCGGTTCCTCCGAATTTTTCAATAAGGCCGTCGACCAGGAAGCATACATTCAGGATGTGTATCTTGTCCGGCATGATATGGTCTGCAAATTTGCCCGGAAAAGGCATGATCCGGTCATAAGCAACAGATCCCGAAACCAAAATCTTCATTTCAACCTTCCTTTGTTTTTCATGACCCTCTACCTGGAAAGGCCGGGTCA
>PWGS01000035.1 GCA_003554505.1 Desulfonatronospira sp.
CATCCGGTTTTATCCTGGCCACCCTTCTGTCCGGGTCCATTCTGGTGGAAAACGTCATGAACTATCCCGGCCTGGGCCAGCTCATCTTCGAGGCCCTCATGCGCCAGGACGAATTCGTGGTAGTGGCCGCGGTGATGATGGGCTGCGTCATGCTCATGCTGGGCAATCTCATAGCCGACCTGCTCCTGGCCTGGTCAGACCCCAGGATAAGGCTGGAAAAGAATTAGGGCCATGCTCAAGCACCTGTTCAAAGAGATTACCAGACGCCCCATGGGAGTGGCCTGCCTGGCCATACTGGCGGCCCTATACCTGGGCACCGTTTTTTCCCAGTTTCTGGCTCCATACCTGCCCACGGACCAGGACCTGAGCAGTGCCTATCCCCCTCCCACCAGGATTGTTCTTGAGGACTGGAGGCCGCATGTGCAGGTCTATGAGCAGGTGGATCCGGCAGCTGCCAGGTACGAGCCGGGGGAAGGAGAAACAGCCCCCATAAAGTTTTTTGCAGCAGGGGATGAATACCGTTTCTGGGGATTTATACCGGCCCAGATGCGCCTGTTTCAGGTGGAAGAGCCGCACCGGATATATCTTCTGGGCAGCGACGGCACAGGCAGGGATGTCTTTTCCAGGCTTCTCTACGGAGCCCAGGTGTCGCTAAGTATCGGGTTTATCGGGATCTGCATCACCATGACCCTGGGCTTTCTGGTGGGAGGCATTGCCGGGTATTTCGGAGGCAAGACCGATTTTCTGGCCATGCGCCTGGTGGAATTCATCATCGCCGTACCTTCGCTGTATCTGCTCATAGCCCTGCGCGGGGCCCTGGCCGAGCGTTTTGAGCCGGAACAGATGTACCTGGTCATCGTCATCATACTCTCCCTTATCGGCTGGGCCGGGGCGGCGCGCATCATCAGGGGCATGGCCCTGTCCCTGCGGCAGCGCCCCTTTGTCCTGGCCGCCGAGGTCATGGGCCAGAGCAGCCTGCGCATACTTTTCCGGCATTTTCTGCCCAACCTGGCCAGCTATCTTTTGGTGGCGGCAACGCTGAGCATCCCGGCCTATATCCTGGCCGAAGCGGCGCTCAGTTTCCTGGGGCTGGGCATCCAGGAGCCCGGCACCTCCTGGGGGCTCATGCTGCAGCAGGCCCAGGAGCTGAAGGTCTTCACCCTGAACCTGTGGTGGCTTCTGACCCCCGGAGCAGCCATATTCATCACCGTGATTACCTTCAACATGCTGGGGGACGTGCTGCGCGATATCGTCGATCCCCGGCAGCAGATGGTCAAGCGGTGAGTCTGGGGCATAGGGCATGGAGCATGGGGCATGGGGCAGGGATCAGGGGGAAGGGAGAACGGGGAAGAAGAAAGTGATGAATGTTGAAGGGTAAAGCAGGAAGATGGTAGTTGCCGTGTATAGACCGCCCTGGAAAACAGGAAAACAGTTCAGAATGTTATGATTAAGCAGGAAGGCACTGACAACAGCCCTGAATCCGGGAGTGATAAGCTCCTGGATGTCCGGAATCTGTGCATAGATTTCCAGGTGCATGATGAGGTGCACCGGGCTGTGGACAAAGTGTCTTTTTCCATTGCCCCGGGGGAGGTCCTGGCGGTGGTGGGGGAGTCCGGCAGCGGCAAGAGTGTCACCGGGCTGTCCCTGACCGGTCTTCTGCCTCCTCCTCCGGGCTGCCGGGTGGGTGGTGAAGTGCTCTACCAGGGCCGCAATCTGCTTGAGTGCAGCCCCAGGGAACTCAGGCAGTACCGGGGCAAGCAGATAGCTTATATTTTTCAGGAGCCGGGTACAGCCCTGAACCCTGTGTTCACCATAGGCCACCAGATCGCCGAGGCCATCCGGCTGCATCGCCCCGGGGTAAAAGACGTAAAGGCAGAAATCGTAAAGGCCCTGGACATGGTCAAGATACACGAGCCTGAAAGGCGTTTTGAGGATTATCCGCACCAGCTGAGCGGCGGCATGCAGCAAAGAGTGATGATAGCCATGGCCCTGGCCTGCAATCCCAGGCTCCTGGTGGCGGACGAGCCCACCACCGCCCTGGACGTGACCATCCAGGCCCAGATAATAAACCTTCTAAGGGAGCTGCGGGAAAGACTGGGCATGTCCATCATGCTCATTACCCACAACTTCGGCATTGTGTCCGGGTTTGCAGACAGGGTGGCGGTCATGCGCCAGGGCAGGATCTTGGAGCAAAAAGACACGTCGGGGATTCTCAAAAGCCCGGAGCACCCCTACACCAGGGCCCTCATAGGCTGCATTCCGGTCCTGGGACGCAAGCTGCACAGACTGCCCACCATAGAATCCGAAACCAGGCAGGAGCAGGAGCATGGCCAAACCTGATGCAAAGGCTGACCTGACCCCGGCCGGGCAGGCGGTTCAGGACAAACCCGGTCACTCCGGGGACTGGAATTCAGCCCCGGCCCTGGTGCAGGTCAAGAACCTCAAGGTGTATTTCCCTGTTTACGGAGGTCTTTTCCGGCGGGTGCGGGGCTACATGCGGGCTGTGGATGATGTCGGTTTTAGTGTTCCGGAAGGCTCCACCGTGGGCCTGGTGGGGGAATCCGGCAGCGGCAAGACCACCACGGGACGCAGTATGGTCAGGCTTGTTCAGCCCACCGCCGGAGAGATCCTCTACCGGGGCCGTGATGTAGTCGGCCTGAGCAAGCGCGAATTTTTCCCCTACCGCAAAAGGATGCAGATGATCTTTCAGGATCCCTTCAACTCCCTCAACCCCAGGATGAGCGTGGAAAAGATCCTCACCGAGCCCCTGGGCATCCACTTTCCCCGGATGAGTGCTGATGAAAGGCATATGCGCTGCGCCCGGCTCATGGAGATGGTAGGACTCAAGCCTGATCAGCTGCGGCGCTATCCCCACGAGTTCAGCGGCGGACAGCGCCAGCGCATAGGAATAGCCAGGGCCCTGGCCGTGGAGCCGGAATTCATCATCTGCGACGAACCGGTAAGCGCCCTGGACGTATCCGTGCAGGCCACCATCATCAATCTGCTGCAGGATCTGCAGGAAGAGCTGGGGCTTACCTACCTGTTCATAGCTCATGACCTGGCAGTGGTGGAGCACATAAGCGATTATGTCCTGGTGATGCACCAGGGCCGGATCGTGGAACAGGCAAGCTCGGAAGTTATTTACAGTGCACCGCAGCATCCGTATACTCGCCAGTTGCTGGAGGCGGTTCCCCGTTTGTAGAGAAGCCCGGGAATGTTCAGCTTGACAAAGCTCTGTTGGAGTGTACAGTTGGCTGTACACTTCAGGAGGACAGAGAAAATGAAAACAGTTGCTTTCACAGAGTTTCGCAAAAAGGCTTCTGATTTTATCACCGAGGTGGAACAAGGTGAAAACATTCTTCTTCTCAGGCGGGGAAAGCCTGTAGCCGAGGTTGTCCCTTTTACTGAAAAAGAGCAGCGGATACCTTCATGGAAGCAGTCCCGGGATCGTCTCCAGATTTCAGGGAGTGATCTGACCACAGCTGTGCTGGAGGAGCGTGAGGCCGGGTCATGAAGCTGGCAGTGGATTCTTCTGCATTTGCCAAGCGATATGTTGAAGAACCAGGCAGTGATAAGCTGGATTTTTTGCTCAAGGATGCTGCCCAACTTTTTTTCTGTGTTATTCTGGTTCCGGAGATTATCTCAGCTTTAAGCCGCAGGCGAAGAGAGGGCCTTTTAACTGCTGCAGATTACCAAATGGTCAAGGCCGGGTTGCTGGAAGATGTTTCCGATGCCACTGTGCTGCAGGTTACATCCAGGGTGGTCTCGCATTCGGTCAGGCTGTTGGAGGATAATGTCCTGCGCTCTCTGGATGCGTTGCATGTGGCAGGGGCTATTGAATGCCGGGCTGATCTTTTTGCAACTTCAGACAAGCAGCAGTTTACTGCCGCGAAAAAAGCAGGCCTTAAGGTGGAATTTGTTGGTTGAAAGTAACTTGATCCACCAGAAAGCCCGCTTATTACTGCAGAAAAAACTGTCTGCTGACTTCCGGGGACCGGGGGCTGACTTTTTTAAGTTTAGCCTGTAATGCCAATGTGAAAAGCAAAAAGCTCATGCTGGAACTTTTAAGAATAAAAAACCTGGCCCTTATCCAGGACATGGAGCTGGAATTCGACCCGGGGCTGAACGTGCTTACCGGGGAATCCGGGGCGGGCAAGTCCTTTATCCTCAGGGCCCTGGATTTTATCCTGGGGGAGAAGATGTCCGCGTCCATGGTCCGCTCCGGGCAGGACAAGGCCTTGGTTGAGGCGGTCTTTGTCCTGGACGGGGAGGAGTATATCATCAAGCGGGAGCTTGCGGCCAGGACTTCGCGCAGCCGGTTCTACCTGAACGATTCCCTGAGTTCACAGGACCGCATCCAGTCCCTGCGGGACAGTCTTCTGATCTATACCAGCCAGCACGGGCAGCAGAAGCTCTTGAAGCCGGCCTACCATGTAAGGATCCTTGACGGATTCCTGGAAAACCCCGGAGTACTGCAGAAAAAGGACGAACTCCTGGAGAGCATGAACCAGGTCCTGGACAGAAAAAAACAGATCCAGGGCAGGCTGGCTGAGCTTGAAGAGAAAAAAGAACTCCTGGAGTACCAGAAAGCCAGGATTGACGAGGTGCATCCCGAGGCAGGGGAGGAAGATGACCTCATGGCCCGGCGCGATGAGATAAAATCCAGGGCGGATCTGGCCCAGGACGTGCAAAAGGGCCTGGACATCCTGCATTCGCCCCAGGGAAATCTCCTGGAGGGGGTGCGCCAGCTCTGCCGCATAGCCGAGCGCATGAAAACCATGGATGAAGGATACGCCAGGCAGGCCGGGGAACTGGAGAACGCTGCCGCAGCACTGGAAGATTTTGACCGGATCCTTCGAAGCACAAGGGTGCATGACGAAGAGGCGGAGCTGGAAAAGGTGGAATCCAGGCTCTGGGAGCTGAACCAGCTGAAAAGAAAGCTTGGGCGTACCCTGGATGAAATCCTGGACATGGAGCGAGAGATCCAGGAGCATCTTTCTTTTCTGGACCAGGGCCGCCTGGACCTGAAGCAGCTGGAGCGCCAGGAGGCCAGACTGGCCCGGGAACTGGACCAGGCCGCAGGAGAGCTCAACCAGGAGCGCAGGAAATGCGCCGGTGAGCTGGCCTCCAGGCTGGAAAAGGAACTCCAGTGCCTGGGGTTTTCAGAGCATGTCCGGGTGGAGTTTCAATTTTCCCCTGTGGAGATTTATCCGGGCATCAATGAAGACAGGCCAAGACTGTTGTGGATACCCAACCCGGGTCAGCCGGCCCAGCCCCTGGACAAGATCGCTTCCGGAGGCGAGCTTTCCAGGTTTTTGCTGGCCCTGGTAGGGCTGCGTTCGGAAAAGGGCATGCCCACCCTTTTATTCGACGAGGTGGATGCAGGCATCGGGGGAGGCACCCTGATCCAGGTGGGACAAAGGATCCAGGAACTGGCCCGCAACCGGCAGGTTCTCCTGATAACCCACTGGCCGCAGCTGGCGGACCTGGCCGACTGTCATTTCATGGTGCAAAAAGAGGTCTACAGCGACCAGACCTATACCCTGTGCTCCAGGCTGGACGCAGAGCAGTCCAGAAGCGAGCTTTCGCGTATGGCTGGAGAAGGCGGATGACAG
>PWGS01000013.1 GCA_003554505.1 Desulfonatronospira sp.
CACATTCGGTGAGCTCCTTGGGTACCTGCCTGATGCCCAGGTTGGTGAACCTGATGGCCGGCGGCATGGAAAAGACCACAGTGGCAAAAATGGCGGCCACCTTGCCCAGCCCGAAAAAGGGTATGGCCGGAATCAGATACACAAACGCCGGCAGTGTCTGCATGAAATCGAGTATAGGCCGGACAATGCGGTATACCCAGTCGCTTAACCCGGCGATAATACCCAGGGGAATACCTATGGCGATGGCTATAATAGTCGCCACCACCACCAGGCTCAGGGTGCTTGCTGTAGCCTCCCAAAGCCCCATATTCCATATAAGACCCAGTCCCAGAAATGTAAAGACCGTCACCCCCCGTTTTCTGGTCATGGCAAAAACCAGGGCAGTGACAATGACAATCATGATGACCGGGTGCAAGGCCAGAAGGGCGGCTTCGAGAAAACGCAGTCCCTGGTCCGCCACCGTGGAAAAGGCCCGGGTGGCAAACGCCAGGTTTTCCACCAGGAACTCCAGGACAGCTTCTATGCCTTTGCCAAGAGGAAACCTCGGCAGTTCGAAACTCATACGTCACCTCCTCGTTCGGCAATGGCGGAAAAGAGCAGACCCTTGACTATGATCCCCAGGAGCTTGTTTTTATCGTCCACCACAGCCACAGGGTAGGACATGTCCTGCATAATGGGAAAAAGTTCCTGAGCCGGAGTTTCCCGGGAAACCATCTTGATATCCCTGTGCAGGGCCTTTTCCAGGTCGCTTTCCCCCTCGTCCACCATCCTGCGCAAATCGCTGGCAAAAACAATCCCGGCCAGTGTATGGTCTTTGTTGAGCACAAACAGTGAGGCTATAGCGTTTTTTTTCATTTTGCGCAGAGCTGAGTTGGGTCCGTCAGATCCCAGGTAGGCCGCATCCTGACACTTCTTCATTACGGATTCAGCGGTAAGCACCTTGGTTATGTCCACCTCCTCCACGAACTTGCGCACATATTCCGTGGCCGGTTTGGTCAAAATCTCTTCAGGGGTGCCGATCTGGACCACGGCGCCGTCTTTCAGGATAACCAGACGATCACCGATCTTGAGGGCTTCATCCAGGTCATGACTGATAAACACGATTGTCTTCTGCATTCTTTGCTGCAGGTTGATGAGCTCGTCCTGCATATCTCTGCGGATAAGGGGGTCCAGGGCGCTGAAGGCCTCGTCCATGAGCAGAATATCCGGATCCAGGGCCAGGGCCCTGGCCAGACCGACTCTCTGCTGCATGCCACCGGAAAGTTCGCTGGGATATTTGTCCCCCCAGCCCTTGAGACCACCCATTTCCAGGGCATTCTCAGCCTTCTGCCTCATTTCGCCTTTGTCCGACCCCTGCACTTCCAGTCCGAACTCAACGTTATTGATTACGGATCTGTGCGGGAAAAGAGCAAAATTCTGAAAGACCATGCCGAATTTCTGCCTGCGAAAATCGCGCAGCTCCTTGACGTCGAGCTTGCAGACATCTTGCTCGTCAACATATATTTCCCCGGCAGTAGGCTCGAAGAGACGATTTATGCAACGCACCAGGGGGGACTTGCCGCTTCCGGAAAGACCCATGACCACCACAATCTCCCCCTCGGCCACAGTGAAAGAAACATCTGCCACACCCACCACGTTGCCGGTCGTGTTCAGGATCTCCGAAATGGGCTCCCCCTGACGCAACATTTCCATAGCCTTTTTGGGGTGATCTCCGAACACCTTGACCACGTTTTTGATAACAATTTTTTCCATACGATAGCCCGCTGTTAAAGGTAAAGCCCGTTGTTCCTGTCCGAACGTATGAACGTATGAACGTATGAACGTATGAAGATCAACTATCATAAAAGACAAGAATGTCAAGCAAGTTCTATTGTCCCTCCCCGGGCAGTCCAGGATTATCCCCTGCAAATCAAGTATTGTACTGGCGGACGGCCTGCAAGAATCCGGCTTCAAGAATACAGTGCATGGCCCAGGGCCTTTTTAACAGGCACAATCAATCAGCTTGTCCACTGACAACAACGATAATGCAGATAATTGCAGAATGTGTAGCATCCCTGAAAACCGCCTTCGGTAAAACAATTTACAGGGCCCCGGAGGAGCGCGTTTCTTGACGGAACCATTATTTTGAAATAAAATGTAAAGTTTAGATCTGGAGTGGAGCTGTTTTCAGGCTCAACCCCCGGTCCACAATCTCTCGAACCGGGTCCTGGAAGGACCAGCCGCAACCAATACAAGCATATGAAAAAAACCAGTCAGACACCCAATAATCAACCTGATCAAAGCGAAAGCCAGCTCCTGAAAAACCGCAGGCAGAAAATAAAGGATCTGCAGGAACAGCAGATCGAACTCTTTTCCAACAGCTTCCGCAAGGATACGGACATAAGCCCTATCCTCCAGGAGGCGGGAAGCCTGGATGCCGCTGAACTGGAAGCAAGCCCGCGCCATTACGAGGTTGCGGGCAGGATAATGGCCCTGCGTTCCTTCGGCAAGGGGATTTTCGCTCACATCCAGGACCACAGCGCCAGGATCCAGATCTTTGTCCAGAGAGACATCCTGGGAGAGGATGAGTTCAAAGTCTTCAAGAAACTCGACGTGGGTGATATTATCGGAGTCCATGGCGGACTGTTCCGCACAAAGACAGATGAATTGACCATCAAGGCGGAAAAGATCCAGCTGCTTACCAAGGCCATCCGTCCTCTGCCCGAGAAATACCACGGTCTCAAGGATGTGGAGACCCGCTATCGCCAGAGATACGTGGACCTTATTGTCAACCCGTCCTCCAAGCAGATATTTCTGGCCAGAAACCGCATTATCCGGCATATCAGAGAGTTTCTCGATGCCAGGGATTTTATCGAGGTGGAAACACCCATGATGCAGACCATCCCCGGGGGAGCAACCGCAAGACCCTTCAACACCCATCACAATGCCCTGGACATGAAGCTCTACCTCCGGGTTGCACCTGAACTCTACCTTAAAAGACTCCTGGTGGGCGGATTTGAAAAGGTTTACGAGATAAACCGCAATTTCAGAAATGAAGGCATCTCCACCCAGCACAACCCGGAATTCACCATGCTGGAATTTTACCGGGCCTACGTGGATTACTGGGACCTCATGGATTTTACCGAAGAAATGATAAGCGAGCTGTGCCTGCGCATGACCGGCGACACAAGGATTACCTACCAGGGCAACACCATTGATTTCACTCCTCCCTGGACCAGAATGCCCTTTTTCAAGTCCCTGGAAGAGATCGGGGGACTGGCCCCGGAGGATTACCAGGATCCGGAAAAGGCCAAGTCCCTGGTGAAACGTCTGGGTGAAAACGTGGTCCCGGGAGAAAAACAGGCCAAGGTGCAGGCCAAGCTTTTTGACCTTCTGGTGGAACCCAGACTGCTGCAGCCTCATTTTATATATCATTATCCAACGGAGATTTCTCCTCTTTCCAGGAGAAATGATAAGGACCCCGCCATTACGGATCGTTTCGAGCTCTTTGTCGCCGGCCGGGAAATAGCCAACGCCTTTTCCGAGCTCAACGACCCCCAGGATCAGAAAAGCCGTTTTCAGGAGCAGGTGCAGGATAAGGAGGCCGGGGACGTGGAGGCCCATTACATGGACGAGGACTACATCCGAGCCCTGGAATACGGCATGCCCCCGGCAGGTGGGGAAGGCATAGGGATTGACCGCCTGGTCATGCTTTTCACGGATTCCGCTTCAATCCGGGAAGTTATTCTCTTTCCGCTTCTACGCCCAGAGGCTGGTACGTCCTGATGCGTTTTGAATTTTTAGTGGCTTTGCGCTATCTCCGGGCCAAGAGGGAACAGGCCTTTATATCGGTCATTTCTCTTTTGTCCGTACTGGGTGTAGCCCTGGGTGTTGCAGCTCTTATTATTGTCCTGGGGGTAATGAACGGTTTCAGCGAGAACCTGCGGGACAAGATCCTGGGTCTGAACGCTCATGTTGTAGGGGGCAGCCACACCGGAACCATCGCCGATTATCAGGACATGGCCCGGGATCTGGAAGAAATAGACGGAGTCAGGGGCGCAACCCCTTTCATCTATTCCGAAGTCATGCTCAGCACCCCCTCCGGGGTCAAGGGGGTGGTGCTCAGGGGGATTGATCCCCAGGGCGCCAAAAGAGTTCTTGGACTGGACCAGGAGATGGTTCAGGGGGACGTTCTGGACCTGAAGCTTGAAAAGGACTTCCCCGGCCTGATTATCGGACAGGAACTGGCCGCCAACCTCCGGGCCGGGACAGGGGACACCGTGAATATCATGGCTCCCTCCGGTGAAGCCTCTTCAGCCGGTTTCACCCCCAGCATCACCACTTTTGATGTCCGGGGCGTCTTCAGAACGGGCATGTATGAATACGACCCCTCTTTTGCCTATACCACAATCCATGACGCCCAGGAACTAATGGGATTTACACGCGACGTGGTTACCGGCATGGAGCTGCGGGTCCACGATGCTGACCGCGCCCGGGAGCTGTCCGAGAGGGTGTCTGAAAAGCTGGGGGGTTACCCCTACTACGTGCGCAACTGGAAGGAGATGAATGAAAACCTCTTTGCCGCACTGGAACTGGAGAAAATCGCCATGGGCGTTATCCTGGCCATGATTGTCCTGGTGGGATCCTTCAGCATCATCACCGCTCTGGTCATGCTGGTCATGGAAAAGACCCGGGATATAGCCATACTCATGTCCATGGGCACCACCAGGCGGATGATCCGAAATATATTCGTCCTGCTGGGACTTATGATAGGGGGGCTGGGCACCGCTCTTGGCTTTGCAGTGGGCCTGGGAGGCTGCTACATCCTTGAAAACTACCAGTTCATCCGCCTGCCCGCGGATGTCTATTTCATGGAGTACCTGCCGGTGCTCTTACACACTTCAGACCTGATAATAATAGCTGTGGCCGCCATGGTCCTGTGCTTTCTGGCCACCATATACCCGGCCCGCAAAGCGTCGGGGCTCAACCCCTCCGAGGCTCTAAGGCATGAATGAACCCCTTTACAAACTGGAAAAACTGAGCAAGTCTTTCACTTCCGGCCCGGAAACCATAACTGTTTTGGACAGGGTGGATCTGTGCATTGAAAAGGGACAGGCCGTGGCGGTTCAGGGGGCCTCGGGGTGCGGCAAGAGTACACTGCTGCATATTCTGGGCACCCTGGACCACCCCTCGAGCGGGAAGGTCTTTTTCGCCGGAAAAGACCTGTCCAGATTCTCTCCTGAACAGAAGGCCGCGCTGAGAAGAACCGAGATGGGGTTCATCTTCCAGTTTCACCATTTGCTGCCCGAATTCAACACCCTGGAGAACGTGGCCATGCCCGCCGTGATTAACGGCGCTGCCAGGAAAAAAGCCCATGAGGCCGCCCTGGAGGCCCTGGAACAGGTAGGCCTGAAGCACAAGGCCGGGCAGAGCGTTACCACACTGTCGGGAGGAGAAAGCCAGCGTGCGGCAATCGCCAGGGCTATTTTACCCCGGCCGGGTGTGCTCCTGGCGGATGAACCCACAGGCAACCTGGACGAGGGTAAAGGACGGGAAGTGGGGGATCTGCTTCTGCATTTAAACCGTGAACTGGGCATGACC
>PWGS01000189.1 GCA_003554505.1 Desulfonatronospira sp.
CTTCTGCAGGTTCCCGAGTATGATTACCATTCCATGATCCGGGAAATCTATGAATCTGAGAGCAAATACGAAAATTTCCTGTCCCGGCTGGCTGATGTGGAGAAACAAATCGACAGGAAAGCACTGGAAATATGGGGCCTGGAACACCGGACTTATTTTCTTAGAAAACAGCAGGCTATTCAGGAATTACGGAACCAGGAATTAAGGTCGGTATACCAGCAGGCCGCCAGGGCTGCCTGATAACGCTGTCTGCAGGGGCATCCTCTCTCGACCGGGTGTTGTATCTTTTCCCTCAGGTTTTTTTCAGGCCGGCAGCCAATCCTTTAATGCTCCAGCTTGTGCCTTTGTCTACACTGGCTTTGAACAACACCTGCCGGTATCTTTACTCCTTGACACCTGAGGCGACCATTGACTATTTTTAATTAATAATCCAGGAAGCTACACAAAAGGCTATAGGCTCCTGTTTTTACTCAAACGGAGGGGCATTATGCAGATTTATCTGGTTCAGCACGGGATAAGCAATCCTAAAGACCAGGACCCTGAACAGGGTCTTTCCCCTGAGGGTGAAAAAGACGCCCGCCGTATTGCAGAAACCGCTGGCAATTATCAGATACCGGTTCAGGGCATTCTGCACAGCGGCAAGAAAAGAGCTGAACAGACAGCCAGGATCATGTCCGAAACCCTGAATCCGGAAATAAGCGTAGAGACGGCCCCTGGACTGGGACCTCTGGACGACGTCCAGGCCTGGAAAGAAAAACTGCATGAACTCGACCGCTTCATGCTGGTGGGACACCTGCCGTTCATGCAGCGCCTTGCATCCCTTCTCGTGGCCGGAGATCAGGAAAACCGGGTGATCAAGTTTCAAAACGCCGGAATTGTCTGCCTGGAACAAGAACAGGGATGGCATGTAAAGTGGGCATTGATGCCCGACATTGACTGAAAAAACAAATGGAGGTGCTTATGCAGGAAATAAAGATTACCCGCAATCCCCCCCGGGAAGAACTGGAAAAAATGGGTGTCTGGCAGTGGCCTACGTGGGGAGAAAAGGAATCAGAGTTCCCGTGGCATTACGATCAGCAGGAAACATGCTACATTGTAGAGGGAGAGGTTGAGGTGACCCCGGACGGCGGAGACCCTGTGGTCATCAAGGCCGGAGACCTGGTGACCTTTCCCAGGGGAATGTCCTGCACATGGAAAATAACCAGTGCCGTAAGCAAGCATTACCGCATGGAATAACCCGGCTGCCGTTCAGGAAAAAAGCCGTGTTCCTGATTCCTATCGCACGATAACGCTAATGCGAACCGTAACGGCTCAATAATTCAAGGATCTTTCGGGCGTCATTTTCTTTCAGGGATCCTTTTTCCAGGGCCAGCTTTACAGTGTATCTGCCCAGTTCGCAGTAAAGCCCCAAAAGGTCCGGGTTTTCCCTGGAAATGGATGCCAGGTGATCCTCGACCGTCTGAGCGTCCCCCCGGGCAATGGGACCGGTGAGGGCTGCAGGTATCCCTATCTTCTCGATATTTTTCAAGGTACCCTGAATCAGGGGAAGAAGGGCATTAAGCGAATCCTGTCTGTCTATTCCGGCGCTTTCGTGAAGCTGCAGCCCGAATCCAATGGTTGCCACCAGGAAATTTGAGACCACTGCTGCCCCTGCATGGTACAAAGGTTTACCTCCAAGCTGGATATTCAGCACTTTGCCCTGAAACACCCGGACCATTTCCCTGGCCGTATCCAGAGCGCTTTCATCATCGCTTTCCAGGCAGAAGTAGGAACCGGGTATATTCTTTATTGCCTCCTGCACGCTGGGCAGACTCTGCAGGGGATGCATGGAAACTGTACTGGCCCCTTTATCCTTTGCGGACACTAAGGCATCAACGGACAGGGCCCCGCTGGTATGAACAACCAGGCTCCCGGGCCTGAACCCATCCCTGTGGGCAATGCCTTCACAGACCTGCCTCACGGCGTCATCAGAAGTTGTAATAAGTACAATCCCGGCAGAGCTGGCAGTGCCGGCCAGGTCGGTGGAGGCTTCGCCCTGCCCGATGAAATCCCTGGCCTTTACAGCGGATTCAAGGCTTCTGCTGGCAATCCCTGTAACAGTATATCCGGCACTGCTCAGCAGATACCCCATCGCCGTACCCACTGCTCCGGCCCCGATGATAGCTGTGTTCTTCATGCTTTATCACTCATAACGAGACTAAAAAATCGTCTCGTAAAACTGTCTTTCATCGTATCTTTTTAGCCCTACAGCAAAGCTCTGATTTTATTCCCGGGGACTGTCCCCTGCATTCCAAATCCAAACCAGTAAATTTTTACCCAAATCGAGTCAAACCTGTTTTGGGTAAAAAAGGGTACTTTTTACCCATTTTGAGTTTGACTCGATTTGGGTAAAAAGTTGGATTGGTTCTGCTGCACGTTAAGTTTCTACGCTCCATGCCCCACGATGCCGCTTAAAGACCTGCCTCATCCAGAACCATGGGAATCTTCTTTTCCCATCCGATGGCCATGATATGCACGCCCTGGCACATCTCCTTCATGCCTTTTACCAGGTGGGATGCTATTTCCACGCTGGTTTTGACTTTGTCGTCAGTATCAGTCATAGCCTTGATCTGGGATTCGGGCACGGATATGCCGGCGACGTTTTTATTCATGAACTTGGCCATGCCTGCGGATTTGAGCATGATGATCCCGCCCATCACCGGAATATTAAATCCCTCCACCCGCTTCATGAACTTCTCGAAGCTGTCCAGTTCGAACACACCCTGGGTCTGGATAAACCTGGCCCCGGCCTCGATCTTCTTTTCCAGCTTGATGAGCTGCATCTCCAGTCCGGCGCCGGCGTCCGCCCCGGGGTTGACCACCGCGCCCGGAAAAAAGTCCGGTACGCCTTTAAGCTCGTTGCCGGCCATGTCGTGTCCGCTGTTGAGGGTATGTATCATCTTGAGCAGACTTACTGAATCGCAGTCAAAGACCGGCTTGGAATCCGGGTGATCGCCAAGAACAGGATTGTCGCCGGTGAGGGCCAGGACATTCTGTATCCCCAGGACCCAGGCGCTCAAGAGGTCCGACTGCAGGGCCAGCCTGTTTCTATCCCGGCAGGTCAGCTGGTATATGGGCTCAATGCCTCTATCCGCCAGGATATGACTGACCGCCAGGGAGCCCAGCCGCATGACCGAGCTTTGCAGGTCAGTGACATTTATGGCATGTATTCTGTCTTTGACTGCCTGGGCATCCTCCAGCAGTTCTTCCATATCAGTGCCCTTGCCTGGACCCACCTCTGCGGTTATCAAGAACTTGCCGGACTCTACTGCTTCCCTGAATCCCATACTGTAACTCCTGTTATTCTGAACAGTTATTATGAACTGTATCTGTTTGACTGCAACTATTCAGGACACTCTATGTCTGCTTCTGCTCTGGCAATCAGGCTTCCCATGCCTCGTCGGGAAGCTCTGAACAGATAAGTCAGACTTTATTCTTCCCGCTTCAGCCTGGCCGGATGTACCCTGGCGGCCTTGGGCGGGGTGATTTCCTTGAGCAAATGCAGCTGGCCCAGACGCATCATGCGGGCATAGATAAGCTGCCAGGCGCACCTGGTATCCTTGTCCACCTCGCAGTTTCCATCCTGCGCCCCGCCGCAGGGTCCGTCGGTGAGGCTCTTGGCGCACCTGGCCACCGGGCATATACCACCGGTCCTGGACAGGATGCACTGCCCGCAGGCTGCGCACAGCTCCACGAAACCGCCCTTTCCGTCGGCGCCGCCGAAAAATACTGTATCCAGGGCAGGATACACAGGAATATTGCCCAGGGTCTCGGCCATTGTCTGCACTCCTGCTCCGCACCCCATGGACAAAATGGCCTCGTACCCGGCCGCCTTGTCCCTGATCTGTTCTATAAACATGGGATCGCACTGGCGCACCTGGGTTTCCTCACCTACCTCCAGCGGGGTTCCTTCCTGTTTTCTGGCCGTGCGCAGGGAAGAAGCCAGAACCTCCACCTGCTGCGCCCCGCCGCTGAGACAGACCGTGACGCAACTGCCGCAGCCGGTTATTAGAACCTTGCTGTATTTTTTCAAAGTGTCCTGAATCTCGTCCATGGGTTTGACTTCAGCAACAATCATATTCTCACCTTCTTTTTTTCTTATGACAATCCAGCCGGGAATGAAGGAAAACCTTACTCAACAATCCTTACCCGTCCAGGTTCGAGGCCGATACTTTCAAGCACCCGGGAGGCTCTCTGCACGTTTCTGCGGGTCCACAGGCTGCAGTCCTTGAACTTGCAGGCCTCTTCACCGCAGCCGGCCACCAGGGCCTCTCCGGCCCCGGCCTCAAAAGGCGCCAGAAGCTCATACACGTCAATGCGTCCCAGCCCCGGCCTGGTTATAGTGTATACATTTTCGCCCTGAAGATCTCCAGGCCGGGACTTGCTGAAATCACAGACATAACCAAAACTGAAATTCCCCGGGGATTTTTTTTCAGCCTCATCCAGCCCCCGGCGGATCTTTTCCCGCAGCTCCTTTTTCGGCTCCACCCCCAGGTCAATGGCCGAGGCCGGGCATTGCCCGGCGCAGATCCCGCAGGCCTGGCACTGGCTCATGTCAATATAAGCCTTTTCCTCCCCGGGCCTGGGGACATTGTAGGGACAGACAAGGACACAGTTCAGGCATACCGCGCAGTCCCGGGAAACAAAGGCCCCGAGGCTGCAGTGCAGGCAACGGGCCGCTTCAGCCCTGGCCTGCTCTGGAGGGAAAACATGCTCCACTTCATCGAAGGAATGAACTCTGGAGCCGGGATCAAGGCAGACCGGCTTTTCCCTGCCGGCTTTAGGCACCAGGCGGGCCACATCATCATCCAGGTCCCGGAGAACCTTTTCCTGTGCTTCCCGGGACTGATCCAGGCCGCGCAGATAGCTGTGCACGGCATCAGCCGCCTTTCTGCCTGAAGCTATGGCCTGAACCACCGTAGTGGGTCCACTGACAAAATCTCCTCCGGCAAACACCCCCGGAGTTCTGGTGGCCCCGGCGGCGTCCTTTATTTCCAGCCTGTCCCCACCTTCAGTGCAGAGTTCCTGCACGGCCTCGGTCCTGGGAACGTATCCGGTGGCCAGAATTATAGTATCCGCCTCCATCTCGAAAGCAGAGTCCTCCACGCAGGTAAGCTTGCCCTTCCCCCCGCAGGACTTGTCCAGCTCCATGCGCACGCAGCGCATTTTTTCCACTTTTCCGCTGCCTTCAAAGGCTTCCGGGGCTGTAAGGAACTCAAACCTGATTCCTTCTTCCCGGGCATCTTCCACTTCATCCATACCCGCAGGCATTTCATCAATGGTACGGCGATAAGCAATGGGCACATCCCCGGCACCCAGCCTGAGACAGGTCCGCGCCGCATCTATGGCGGTATGTCCGCCTCCGATGACAATGACTTTATTGCCCGGGTTGAATTTTTTGCCGCGGCTTACGTCCTTTAAGAACTCCACAGCCGTCCAGACTCCGGAGAGCTCCATTCCGCTGCACTCGGGACAGGTGCTTTTTTCACTGCCCATGCCCAGAAATACAGCATC
>PWGS01000121.1 GCA_003554505.1 Desulfonatronospira sp.
ACCTGGCTTATGAGCCCCTTGTCCACCACCACCTCGATCTCCTGGTCCGGCACTCCGGCCAGGGCGATATCAATACCCTTTTCCCTGAACTGGGGCGTAAAGCGCTCCACCTGGGGATCTATTATCTGGCTCTTGAAATTGCAGACTTTTCTTTCCAGGACATACTTGCCCTGCTCGAAATGACTGCGCCGAAGAAGCGTTTCCAGAAACAGGCTGGTCTGCTCGTAATGGTTGAGTATTTCGCTGTACTGCTCCCTTAGGCCATTGTGGATATATTCCAGGCGGGGCAGCAGTTCCCGGGAACTGATCAGGGCCTCATCCGGGTTGTCCTTTGCAGCCCGGGCGCTGGCCGCCATCTCATCCTTGAGGTTACCCAGGGCATTTATATGTGCTTCCAGGCGACGGTAAAAAATCTTGAAGAACATATTGGGCACAATGACATTGTGTCCGATATCCTTGACCAGTGAATTGATGAACTGCAGGTGCTCCTCGTTTTTCCAGCTTATCATGCGCAGGTGCAGCTGAAAACCCACCCGGTTGGCGTACTTCTGAAAAAAGAACCTGCCGTGTTCGTTTATCTTTTTCGCGGGGTAGACCTCAAGCATCCCCATAAGCCCCCTGGGCAGGCTGAAGGGCAGCTGGTCCAGCAGGTCCTTGTTGGCCTTGATGGGCAGGTAAACACAATCGTTGACCACCTGCGGCTCGGAGTAAATTTGCAGGGTTTCCTGACTGCAGGATGTCGCCTCGGGTCTGTTTCCCTCACAGGCGGACACCATCTCCACCCGGTTCTCCCGCAATAGGAACAGGTTGCACTCCAGATTGAAAAAGACTTTGGGGATAAGGACACACACGGCCAGAAGATCGTGAAAGGCTTCGTACTCCTGGGACAGGTCGAAAAAAACATTGAGGGCTGAACTCTGGATGGGACTGAAGGCATAGTCTGCATAGTCGTCGATTTTCTCGTGCAGCCTCTTCTGAACCTTGAATGCCCGGGACTCTTCCAGGCAACTGCTGGTAATTTCCGCGATATTTATTTCTTCTGTCATATCTTCTTCCGGATATTGATAATAATACTGGCTGTTCGATATTCCCTGGGACGGTTTACATCCAGCCTGCCTGACACCCGGACTCCGGCTGTTCACCGGTGCGCTCAGACTGTCCAGTTGTATCAATTGGTGAGCATTTACAGAAACGAATTATTATTACACTGCATGTTTTAGCAAGTCAAAAACTATATCACATAAATAACCATAAACATCAATGCATTATTTGTCATAGACATGGGACTGAAAGAATCTTATCCTGATGCGCATTAGGCACGCAGCGCATAACTGGACTTGCCTCCATATCCGGAAAATCTTTCTTTCCGGATATGGAAGCTGCCGGTTTGCTTTCCTGAAACAGGGATTTTTTCTTTTGGCAAGTAAATCAAACAATTATGATGAGGCGTATCTTAAAATACTGTGACAGATAATTGTGCAGCTCGACCACGCCAGGCGCGTGGCAGGGGCAGCCAAAGGGAAAAAGAGCCGTTTCCGGATGAAAATATCCGGCAACCAGTCGCGATTCCTGAATAATTTACCTTTCTATACAGGATGCATTATATTCAAACCGTAAACTTCAAACCCCGGGGTCTTAAGCCTTATGCCCGGATATAAGGCTCATACAGCCGGGGCTGTCATACTGGGAGCAGGAGCCCTGGCAGCTGTGAACTGGCTGGGCTGGTTCCGCCCCGAACCATGGCAGGCCCTGGTTCTAATGGGCTGCGTGGTCCTGGGAGCGCTTTTCCCTGATGTGGACACGGACTCCAGGGGGCAGAAGTTTTTCTACTTTCTGCTTCTGATAATCAATCTGACCCTGATGGTTCTTGGATACTACCGCTGGGCGGCCATACTTGGTTTTCTGGCCATGCTCCCGGTGGTGGCCAGACACAGAGGGTTCATCCACACCTGGGGGGCCATGCTGGCCATTCCTCTGGCTGTCTTCCTGCTGCCGGCCATATTTTACGGCGTGGCCTGGCAGACTCTTATACCGTACTATCTGGCCTCGGTTTTCGGTTATTTCACCCACCTTATTCTGGACAGACAGCTGACCTGATTTTTCGCTACAGCCCTACTCCTTTCCATAAAACCCTTTCATCTCAACCAGTTACGAAAAATCCGGGCTGTTATCTTTTTTTGACAAAAACAATTAAAGCCCTTGAATTTTGCCGCCAGATATAATAACGACTATAAAAAATCTAGCAAAAGGAATGCATGCGATTCTTACACAGCCATAAAACACTGGAGCCGGAACATCAGGAAACCCTGAGCCGCTCTTTTTTTCAAGGCAGAGCCGGAAAAGAAGTACAGCACTGCATCCAGTGCGGCACATGCAGCGGTTCCTGCCCCCTGGCCGGGGAGATGGACCTCGGCCCCAGGCGCGTACTGGACCTTTTGCGGGACGGTTTCATGGAAGATGTCCTGCGCTCCAGGACAATATGGCTCTGCGTATCCTGCAACGCCTGTCTCACCCGCTGTCCACGCGGCATTCCAGTGCCCGATGTCATGTACGTGCTCCGGGTCATGGCTCTTGAGCACGGCCTGGCATGCCGCGGATATAAAATGCCTGACGTCTACCAGGGGTTTTTGCGCCAGGGGGAAAAAAGAGGCCGGGTGAGCGAGTCCCGTCTGGCTGCCGGATACGGTCTGCTGCATCCATCGGATATGCCTGGAAGACTCTCTCTGGCCTTAAGGCTTCTCAGACGGAGAAGGATATGACCATGTCCGACGGTTTTTACTTCTATCCCGGCTGTTCTTATGAGACCGCTGCCGGCTACAAAGAGTCCGTGGATGCAGTGTGCAGCCGCCTGGATATCCGCCTGGAAGAAGTACCTGGCTGGAACTGCTGCGGCAGCACCGCCGGTTTCAGCCTGCAGGGAGACTATGGAGTTTACCACCCGGCACTGGTCATGGCCAGGGCGTCACGGGCAGGGGCAAAAGAACTCGTCACAGGCTGCAACGGGTGCTTCAACACCCTGCGCAAGACCCGAAAGCTCTTGTTGCAGGACCAGGACCTGTATGCCCGCACCCGGGATAAAATCCTGCAGGAGGGCGGGCCTGACTCCGCCCCTCAGCTGCCTGTGAGGCACCTCCTGCAGGTACTCTCCAGCCGTGGGAAGATGCATAAATCGCCTCTGAGCCCGGACATGTCCGGGCTCAGGGTGGCAGCCTACTACGGCTGTCTTTTTTCCAGGCCATGGACCGACGTGGATGACCCGGAACACCCTCAAATGCTGGACAGATACATTGAAGGACTGGGCTTTACCCCGGTGAACTACTCCCTGAAGACCGCCTGTTGCGGGGCTGCACATGCCCTGGCCTACAGGGAGCAGACCGAAATGCTGGTGGAGCGCATCATCCGCTCCATGCAGGACAAACAGGCTGATCTGGCAGCTGTAATCTGTCCTCTGTGCCAGCTCAACCTGGAAAGCGCCCAGTTGAGCCTGGGCCTGCCCAGGCTGCCGGTGCTTTTTTTCACTCAGGTGGCCGGCCTGGCCCTGGGGGTGCCCAAAAAAGAGCTGGGACTGGACAAACTGCTTATTGAACCGGGAAAGATATGAGTCTTAAACAGCCGCGTATAGGCATCTATATCTGTCATTGCGGGCAGAACATCGCCGGAAAGGTAAACGTGGAGGAAGTGGCCCGTTTTGCCTCAGGACTGGAAAATGTGGTCCAGGCAAGGCACTACCAGTTCATGTGCTCGGACCAGGGCCAGGACATGATCATATCAGACATAGTCAACCACGGTCTGAACCGGGTGGTGGTGGCCTCCTGCTCCCCGCGGATGCACCTGCCGACCTTTGCCAGGGCCTGTGCCCGGGCCGGCCTGAATCCCTACCTGCTGCAGATGACCAATATCCGGGAGGGCTCGGCCTGGGTCAGTCTGGACTCCGGCCAGGCCACCCAAAAGGCCATCAGACTGGTATCGGCTGCTGCAGCCAGGGTCCGGCACCACCGCAGCCTTTTTACCCGCAGAATAGAGGTCAACAAATCAGTTCTGGTCATAGGGGGAGGTATTGCCGGCATGCAGGCGGCCCTGACCGCTGCCGATTCCGGCTATCCTGTTTACCTGGTGGAAAAGGATCCCTCCATTGGAGGTCAGATGGCCAAGCTGGACAAGACCTTTCCCACCCTGGACTGCGCTGCGTGCATTGGGACCCCCAAAATGGTTGAGGTGGGGCAGCATCCCAATATTGAACTCATGACCTGGAGCGAGGTCAAAGACATAACCGGTTTCGTGGGCAACTACACGGTGACGGTGCGCAAAAAGCCCCGCTATGTCCTGCATTCTGAATGCACGGGCTGCGGCGAATGCGCCAAAGTCTGCCCTGTCTTGGTTCCCAGCGAATGGAACGAGGGCCTGAGCACCAGGACGGCAATCTATCGTTCCTTTCCCCAGTCAGTGCCCGGGACCTACTGTATAGACAAGAAGGACCGGGCTCCCTGCACTGAAGCCTGCCCGGCCGGGGCCAATGTCCAGGGTTATGTGCAGCTCATCAGTCAGGGCAGACACCAGGAGGCCCTGAAAATCATCCACGACAGGCTGCCCCTGCCGGCGGTACTGGGCCGGGTCTGTCCGCATCCCTGCGAATCCGCCTGCCGCCGCAGCCAGGCGGACTCTGCTGTAGCCATCAAGGCCCTTAAGAGGTTTGCAGCCGAACATGCTTCCGCTCCCGGCTTTGTGCCCGGGACAGACCGGCAGGAAAAAGTGGCCGTCATAGGTTCAGGTCCGGCCGGGCTGGCAGCGGCCTGCTTTTTGCGCCGCAAGGGCTTTGCCGTGACCATATTCGAGGCTTCAGAATATCTGGGAGGCATGCTCCGCAGCGGGATACCGGACTTTCGCCTGCCTCCCGGGATCCTGGACAAAGAAATCGACCGGATCCTGGAACTCGGGGTGGAGGTACGCACAAAAATGAGTTTCGGCCATGACCTCACCCTGGAAGTCCTGCAGGAACAGGGCTTTCAGGCTGCCTTTCTGGCCATCGGGGCCCAGGCGGGGACCGGACTGGAACTGGAAGACGAAGACTGTCCAGGGGTGATTAACGCAGTGGACTTTCTGAAAAAGGTCAACCTGCAGCAGGATGTGCAGATCGGCCCCAGAACTCTGGTCATCGGCGGAGGCAACGTGGCCCTGGATGCCGCCAGGACCGCCCTGCGCCTGGGCTGCAGCGAAGTGAGCATATTATACCGCCGTTCGGAAGAAGAAATGCCGGCTTATGCCCGGGAAATCAGCGAGGCCGGAGAGGAAGGGATAAAGTTCTGTTACCTGACCCAGCCAAACCGTCTGGTGCTCAGACAGGGCTGTCTCACCGGGCTTGAATGCCTGAGCACCCGGCTGGGGGAACCCGATGCAGGGGGAAGACGCAGACCTGAGCCGATATCCGGCAGCGAACAGGTCCTGGAGGCGGACACGGTCATCGTGGCCGTGGGCCAGAAGATCCAGGCTCCCTGGGCCGAAACAGTCCCGGAACTCCAATGGAC
>PWGS01000201.1 GCA_003554505.1 Desulfonatronospira sp.
AATCCAAGGCTTTGTAAGCCATCTCATTTGTTTGATTTAAAACGGCTTTCTCGGCAATATATATTTTGAATCCAGGCTCATTGTTTTTGACAATATCTACAAAATTTCGGACCTTGCGCTTGAGGCAGACATCAGTCACCAGTCCGTGCCCTGTTTCCGGGTCAATACGGGGCATGTTTCCTGCGTCCGGGTCGCCGTTGGGGTTTCCGTTTTCTACGTCAAAAAGATACACGAATTCATAACGGTTTTGAATGGCTGTCATTGCTTTCTCCTCCGTTTTGTCTTCTTGTTTGGTGTACAGATCCTGCCGCTGATGATAGTATCCAAGGACAAACATTCCCTGCTTTTCCAGGCTCATGGTAGCTGGAAAGCCGTTGCTGGGGTCAACATCATCCAGAATTTTCTGTACTGCTTTATCCAGAGTAATTGCCCAGCCCGGTTTTTCCTTTCTGATTTTAGCCAGGCTATGTTGGGCATTTTTCAGTATAACGGGAAAGATCCGCCGCGGCGTAGCAGCAGCCGCACCAAAAAAGCGATCGCGAACTGTAACATTTGCCCCTGGAACAGCATCTTTTTGAATGTAATCAACAACAGCAAACAGTCTCCCCAGCCTGTATCCAATGTCGGTACTCTCCTTGTCCAAACCCATAGATATCTCCTTTTTTAAATTTCGAGTAAGATAGGCCTTGATAATACAAGCACGCAAATAGTTGACCTGCCTGTCGGCCCGGATGCGTCCCATGACCGTGGTCAACAGTGTTCTGGGATAGGGTTGATTATGCACTATGGCCCGAATGAACTGGCCGCCTAGAAGTGGAGGGATATGCCTGGAATCCCTTTGGGGGGCCAGCTCCTTTAAAAGCCACCATGGACGGGGATATTCAGGTTCGTTTTCAAAGCCGCGCTGCAGGCGAAGCGCCTTGTAGTGATCTCCAATATTCTCGGCCATCTTGCCCACAGTCCCTACATACCAGAAGCGCACTGAAAGGCGGGCAGCGTTTGGTGACAGCCCCAGGACATAAAATGGAGTATCGCTTTTTCCCAGTTCATGAGGGTAGTATCCTTTAACAACAGCTCGCAAGTATTGATCTATCTCCTGGGCAATCTCAAGGTCTTCAGCTTCTTTGCCGCCCAAAGACAAGCCGAAAAATTCTTCTGCACCTACAGGAACGTCTGTCCAGAATACTAGAGTGGTATCCCCGATCTGAACTTTGCGGCGACTCCCCGAAGCTAGCAAGACGTTCAAGGCCGTGGTGTACCCGAAAGCAGCCTGTTCGGAAACGGGAGCATTAAGATTAGAGATTCCTTTTCCATATGAGCCAAATGCAGGAGCATTGAAAGAGACTAATGCAGCCCCAGAAGATTGTGCTCCAGGTACATTTTTCATTTGAGGATGGGAGCCTGGTATTGAGCAGTCGTGTTGACCTGTTATAAGGCATTGCCCTTTAATTTCAGACTGATTATCCCTGAGATATTCTTGCCAAGCATTTCTTATTGCCGATCTGTCATGTAAAAAACCTCTTTCCCCATCAAGCTCAAAACATATAAAGCCAGTACTTAGTAGCTCTTTCGTGGCCCATTCCGGAACCTGTCCAAAGATACGCCGGTCAATAAAATTTAACAGAGCTTTGGCACCGGAGTCCTTATTATCGCCCAGTATTTCGCGATGCACTTCTGCAAAGCTATTAAATTGATTTTTAAAGAAAATTTTATTTCCATCACTGTCTAATTCGCACCCCAACACATATTTTGACTTATCCCACATAAAATAAGACGGAGCATTTGTCCCTGAACGCTCTTTTGGAAGCTTTGGTACGACAGCTGGTTTTGGAAAAGACCTTTTTCCCTCAAATTGCCTTAAGTCCCTTAACTGCACGACTGATCCCTGCTCTGACAAAATCAAGGAAAAAGCCAGTTTTTCCTGGCTGAACCCAAAATCAGAAACCTCTGTTTCAGGATCAGCCCGCAATCTTTCATAATAGTCATTGAGTGCTTGCAGAATCATTTGGCCACCACCTTTTGATTACGGCAAACAATTATGCCGTTCTTCATCACAGGCCGAAAAAAGGTCGGGGTCATGTCAGCCTGGTAATCAATATCAAAAAGCATCCACCCCAGATCCTTTTCGCCGGTCAGCGCAGACTGCGGAATTTCGCCCTGCACAGGTTCAAAAAAAGCGGCAAATTCCCGGCAGCCCAGGTAAGGACGGTGAAAACACTGTCCCCTGGCTGCACGCCGATTAAATATGTCCAGATGTTTCCCGTCGTTGCGGTCTTCCCCGTTGGTATATTCAAAATGCGCTTCAATAACGTACTCCACATCCCTGAGTACCATGGCTGCCCGTTGTTGACGACTGTCCTCAATATACAGCCTCAAAGGTGTCTTGCCGTCCTTCATGGCAGCATTCACCCCTGTTGCTCCCTTAATTGGGACCTTGGACTCCACCTCGTTTCTCCGCACATTGTCGAAACGAATGGGTTTCATGACGTGAATTCTGTCAACCACCCAGCAAATGGACGGCTTCCAGTAAATGGCCTCCAGTATCCCCCGAGCAGCAGAAGGCGTCATAACGTCATAACTGACGCGTTCCACCTTCATCTCGGGGCGAGTAAAACAGGCATAATCCCCCCACACCCGCAACTGTACTCCCTGTGCCACGGCAACCCTCCTTGCTGAATAAAAACGTCAACAAATAAAATCCTCTTGTATCTTTGATTCTTTTGGGATCTTGAGTCCTTGCTTTGAACTGTATAGAGTTGTATCAATCAATACAGGATACTGCCCGTCTATATATTCAATAGCTCCTGCCTCATCCAGGGCTGCAAGTTCATGCGTATAGATCTGGACAGTGTAGTGCTGTAATTTTCTAAGAATCCCTCCTGCAGCGACAGCAAAGCGTAACCGCTCGATCAGGCTCTCCGCCTCCTGGTTGAAAGGAATAATGACCGGGGACATGAAATTTTCTATCAAGTTGAACCTCTTGGCCACGTCCTGAAAGGCCCATTTGGGGGCCGGAACCCTGAACTCATCCAGAATATGCTTTTCGTCCAAACGTTGTGCCTGGAGCCAATAGGTTTCAGAAAAAAAATATTCAACAGCATCGGGTGCAAAAGGGTCGTGTCCGTAATGGCGAAGTGTACTATGTGCGCTGCCGGCGGCTTGACTGAAGGCTGGAGCCAGGCCTTCCGCTGGGATAAAGACCGTCACTTTGCCCAGATCATCCAGTTCACCTTCCCGGTTGCAGCGTCCTGCAGCCTGGGCCATGGAATCCAATCCAGCCATTTCCCGGATCACCTCGAGAAAACTCACATCCACGCCGGCTTCCACCAATTGCGTGCTTACAACCCGGCATGGAACACCGTCCCTTAAAACCTCCCTGATCTCTTTCAATTCTTGGGATCGGTGAGCCGGGCACATCAGGGCACTTAAATGCCGCGCTCCAGGCTCATTTTGCACCAGGTCGAACAAGCTCCCTGCGCGGGCTCTGGTGTTGACGATACACAATACCTGTTCTTTATCCCGTATCAAATTGGCCACATCTTCAAGATCAAGCCTTCCGGCATCCTTCAGACGAGTCCGCAAAAACTCCTTGTGCATCCGCTTTGGGTCTGGAGCTATTTCCCGCACTCCATCCAGTCCATGTTTAAAATCATCACGTTTTCGGAGTGCCGGCTGTGTGGCTGTACAAAGAACGATGCTGGCCTGGTAATTTTCCGCCAGTTCCTCCAGGGCACGCAGACAGGGATTAAGATACTTAACCGGCAACATTTGTGCTTCGTCCAAGATAATAACCGAACCTGCCAGATTATGCAGCTTGCGGCACCTGGAGGGCTTGGATGCATACAAAGACTCAAAGAACTGTACATTGGTGGTCACCACCACTGGTGCATCCCAGTTTTCACAGGCCAGACGGTGGCGAAGGCCCGGACCGAACTGGTCTGCTTCTTCGGGCAGCGATTTTTCATCAAAATTACTGTGATGTTCAATGATTGAGTCAGGCGGGAAAATTTCCCTGAAGACCCGGGCATTCTGTTCAATAATAGATGTATAAGGTATGACGTATATGATGCGGCGGTGCCCATACTGTTGAGCATGCTCCAGGGCAAAGGCCATGGAAGCCAGTGTCTTGCCGCCTCCTGTCGGAACGGTAAGAGTGAACAACCCAGGTTCCAGAGATGCATTTTCCCTGCACCGCTCTAATATCTCCCGGCGCAATAGATTGATTCGTCCTTCATTGGAAAATCCGGCAAGCTTGGTGTTCAAAGGCTGAAGCAAGTCTGCAAGCGCTGGCCCGGGATTCCTTGCAGCATACTTTTCCGGCTCCATAAACCTTTCAGTATCCAGAAAGTCGGCGTCCACCAGGGCGTAAAAAAGCATGCGAGTGAAAAAGGCAATCTGAAACGCGGATCTGGGCTGAAAAGGTAAGGACGGCAGTGAAATGTCAGGCACAGGTTCTGGTGCATGATCCGGCAATGAGCCGGCCTGTTGCAGGAGGTCCATAAGTGATGTGCTGGTGTCCATTTGAGAATGGCCGTAGTTGGGAAGCCCGCCATGATGCCCGGCTATACAGTAGCTGATAAGTTTTCCGGGTTGTCCCAGAGATTCCCAGGCAAGCCTGGCACCAACACCCTTATGGTCCACCCGGCGGCTGGATTGTTTTTCCAATTTATCCTGAAATTCCTGCCTGTACTTCCCGATATCGTGCAGTTTACCCAGGATATGCCCCCAATCCGATGCGGAAAAAGCCTGAGCATGCTCGGCAGCCAATTCTGCAACCTGGAGCAAATGTTCCTCAAGAAGCTGCCCTTCACTCTGCGGTTTATTCTCAAGCGTATGCGCATAGTAATGCATCGTTGCTCCTTGACTTGATGACCTCTTAGAAGAACATAACCAGCCTGAACTATTAGGACTCACATATTGTACTCTCCAACGGCTAGTGAGTTTTGTTTTAAATTTTATTAAAATAATTATTAGTTGGTTTCAATCACAAATCTAATCCTGCACTTAAAAATCCCCTGAAAGATCCTTCTTGTGGCCTTGCCTGCGGCTCTTTTGTGGCGGACGGCTCTCAAGGACCCAAACGACGATATGCTCCTGGAACTGGCCGTCACATCAGGATCTGACTGCATTGTCACCTTCAACAGACAGGATTTTGCCCAAGCATCAAAGTTTAAGATTTTGCTAATGACCCCAAAGGAATTTTTAAAATCAAGGAGGATCATATGCACACCCTGAGTATCCGTCTGTCGGATTCCCTCCATGAACGTCTCAGACAGATGGCCGAAAAAGAAGGAGGCTCCATGAACCAGTTCATAACCTTGGCCCTGTCGGAAAAGATCTCGGCCCTGCACCGTGGATTATCTCAAAGAGCGTGCAGCCAGGGGCGAGCGCCGGAATTTCGAAGCCGTTATGTCCATGGTGCCGGATGTGGAGCCGGAGGAACAGGACAGGCTTTAGGATTGGCC
>PWGS01000031.1 GCA_003554505.1 Desulfonatronospira sp.
CTGAACGACGTAGGAAGCGTTGATCAAAACCGTAAAACACCGAACTTGATTTAGAGCAGGTTATATAAGTTATTCTGGCTTAAAAACTCGTGTACAGGTTTTGATTTACGCTTCCTGGGAGTGAGTTTTTACGTCCTGTTTGCAAAGGCCCCGGACCCTGGTGAATAGTTACTTAATCTTTAGATAATCCCGCACACGTTTTCTCAAGCCTTGCTGAAGCACCCTCTGGTACAGGTTCTGGATTCAGTTCCCTGTAACCTCCTGAGACATGGGTTCAGTCCTTTACTTCCGGCATGTCCGGGATCAGTCCAAAGGAAACGGCTTGATTCGAAACGTGTGCGGGATTAAGTTATTTTTAATCCAAAAACGAGAGAATTCAGGTATGAGCGACAGCATCCCCATTTCAGAGGAAGGTTTTGCAAGACTCAAGGAAGAGCTGGAGAAACTGCAGGCTGAACGTCCCGAAGTGATCCAGGCCATCAAGGAGGCCCGCGAGGAAGGCGCCCTCAAGGAAAACGCCGGATACGACGCGGCCAGGGAACGCCAGGGGCTCCTGGAAGCCAAGATAGCCCAGATCACTTCCCGTATGCCCATGTTCAACATAATCGACCTGGACACCATGGATGGTGACAAGGTCTGCTACGGGGCCACCGTGGAAATAGAGAACGTGGAAACCGGCGAAGTAAAGAAATACACCTTGCTTGGTCCCGATGAGACAGATTTTGTTCCAGGTTCCCTGTCGGTTTTTTCTCCCCTGGCCCGGGCCCTCATGGGCAGGGAGGCTGGCGATGAAACGATCGTGCACGCCCCCAAGGGTAAAATCGAGTACGAGATCCTGGATATAAAGTTTCACGGTTCCTCTATATTCAAAAACAGCTAGACCAGGGCAATGGAGCCTGCAGCCACACTTCCACAATCTGGAACTTCCGGAACTAAACGCCCCCGGATCCTGGTCAGGCAGGCCGGGACAGGCAAGCTGCTTTCCTTTGAGGGCCTTGAATCCGTAATCCAGGCGCATTCTGAAAAGCAGGTCCTGCCTGCTCTGCAGCAGGTGGCGCAGCAGGTTGAAAGACAGGGGCTTTTCGCTGCCGGGTTTGTGTCCTACGAGGCGGCCCCGGCCTTTGATCCTTATTTAAAAGTCCGCCGGGACGATTCAGGCTTTCCCCTTTTGTGGTTCGGTCTTTTTTCCCTTATGCAGGAAACTGAACTGCCCGGACCCGATGCTCAAACTTCTGTGGAGGGCCTGGACTGGTCGCCTTCCATAACTCCCCGGGAATACTCCAGGGCCCTGGACCGGATCCGGGAACACATCCGCACCGGGGATACCTACCAGGTAAACTTTACCTACAGGCTTAGAGCACGCTGCCCCCTGGAGCCCATGGATATCTTCAGCACCATCTGCCGCTCTCAGGACCCTCCATACGCCTCCTTTATGGATACCGGGGAGTTCGCCCTTTGCAGCTTTTCCCCGGAGATGTTCTTCACCCTTAAGGGACAGACCCTCAAATCCAGGCCCATGAAGGGGACCTCTGCCAGGGGCCTGCAGAACATCCAGGACCGGCAGGCGGCCCGGGACCTGAAAAGATCGGAAAAAGACCGGGCCGAAAACGTCATGATAGTAGACATGGTCCGAAACGATATGGGCCGTATCGCCCACCCGGGAAGCGTAAAGGTGCCGCAGCTTTTTTCCGTGGAGAAATATTTTGACGTCTGGCAGATGACCTCCCTGGTAGAGTGCAGCACCCCTGCCAACCTGGACGAGATCTTCGGGGCCCTTTTCCCCCCGGCCTCCATTACCGGTGCCCCCAAAATCAAGACCATGGAAATTATCTCGGCCCTGGAAAACTCCTCCAGGCGAATCTACACCGGGACCATGGGCTATATTGCTCCCTGCAGGCAGGCCCAGTTCAATGTGGCCATCCGCACCCTTCTTCTGGACAGGAGGCAAAGCACGGCCGAGTACGGGATAGGAGGAGGTATTGTCTGGGACTCGAAAACCGATGTGGAGATGAGGGAGACCCGGGTCAAGGCCCGGGTACTGTCCACTCCCGGACCCGGATTCGATCTCCTGGAAAGCCTTTTGTGGCAGCCGAAAGAAGGATTTTCTTATCTAAACAGGCACCTGAAGCGCCTTAAAGATTCAGCCGAGTACTTCGACTTTCCCCTGGACCTGCGGCGCGTGCAGAGTGAGCTGCAGGAACTGGCTTCCTCCCTGCCCCGGCAGCCGCACAAGATCCGTCTCCTTGTCTCCAGAAGTGGAGAGGTGAAGTTGCAGGCAGTCAGGCTTGATCCACAAGAGCCGGGATTTGCCCCTGATCTGCCCCTGGCCGCTTCGCCGGTGGATCCCGGCAACAGGTTTCTTTACCACAAGACCACCAACAGGGAGATTTACAACCAGGCCCTCAGGACCAGGCCCGGGTTCCAGGATGTCCTTCTCTATAACGAGCGTAATGAGATCACTGAATCCCCCATAGCCAACATAGCAGTGGAAAAAAGGGGAGAGCTTCTGACCCCGCCGGTATCCAGCGGCCTGCTTCCAGGAGTGTACCGCTCCCTTCTTCTGGAGCAGGGAAGCGTCCGGGAAGAGGTGCTTTACCTCCAGGATGTTATGGACAGCCCCAGGGTCTTTCTCATGAACGCCGTGCGGGGCATGCACCAGGTCAGAGTCATTATTTAGTTTCCATCCGGAAAGAACTTCCTTCCGGATGCGGAAGCTGCTGGTTTTCTGTGGGTTTGGAGATGGTGCCGAAGGGGGGATTCGAACCCCCACGGGCGGTGCCCACTACCCCCTCAAGATAGCGTGTCTACCTGTTCCACCACTTCGGCGTGTATCGCTTAAAAAAAGCTGCAGGGATCAATGACTGGAAACAGGGCCTGGTTCCTCGCTCCCGTCTTCACTGTCCGGTCTCATGCTCTGCAGGGGGAATTCCTGGGAAGATTCCTGCTGCTGCACGATTTCACTGGGTTGAGTTTCATGCTTCTGGGCGGTCATATATGTAAAAGTAAGGGATGTACAAAAAAATATGATGGCCACCACCACTGTCAGTTTGGCCAGGATACCGCCTGCGCCGCCGCTTCCGAAGAGGCTGCCGCCGCCTCCCCCGAAGATTACTCCCATGCCCTGCTGCCCGGACTGCAGGAGAACCAGGACCACCAGGACCACGCAGGATATAAGGTGCAGAGTTACAATCAATGTCTGCAAGGAACTACCTCCACATATTTACGCAAGTATTATCTGCGAAAATTTATCAGCGTTTAAACTTGCACCACCTACCAGAACCCCTTCTACATTGTCAAGAGATATTATGGAAGCGGTGTTTTCCGGTTTGACGCTGCCGCCGTACAGAATCCGGATTTTCTGTCCCTGTTCAAGGATACCTCTGAGCTTTTCCCGGACCAGGTCGTGGGCTTGCTGTATCTCCGGGGGTCCGGCGGTTTCACCGGTGCCTATGGCCCAGACCGGCTCATAAGCCACTGCCAGGTGCTCGGCCGGAGTACCTGCAGAAATGTTCCGGAGCCCGTGTTCCAGCTGACCATGGAGCACCTCCTGTACCCGGCCCTGCTTGCGCTCTTCCAGGGTTTCCCCGATGCACAGGATAATCTTGAGCCCCTTCTGGAGTCCAAAGGCCACCTTGGAAGCCAGGAAATCATCCTTTTCCCCCAGGACATGCCTGCGTTCGGAGTGGCCCACCAGGGCGTAGCCGCACCCGGCATCCAGAAGCTGGTCCGGGTTTATTTCCCCGGTAAAGGCCCCCTGCTCTGCAGGATAAAAGTCCTGCCCTCCAAGAAAAAAACCCTCCTGCTGCATGAGCATCTCGCTGACCCCCCGCAGGGCGGTAAACGGCGGGCAGATCAATACTTCCCGGTCTGCCGGCAGATCGTTTCTGACGGCTACCACCAGTTCCCTGGCGGTCTGCCTGGCTTCCTCCCAGGTTTTGAACATCTTCCAGTTGGCGGCCATGAGTTTTTTGGGCATACTTTACTCCTTCTATTTGCTGCTGCACTCTTCCAGGGCCTTGAAACCGGGCAGTGTCTTGCCCTCGAGAAATTCCATGAAGGATCCGCCCCCGGTGGATATGAAGCTGAATCTGTCCTGCAGATCAAGCTCGTGAATCAAAGAATCGGTATCTCCTCCCCCCACAATGGTGGTTGCATGCAAACCCGCCACTATTTCCGCTATATTGCGTGACCCCTGGGAAAAGGGACGGAATTCGAAGGCACCCATGGGCCCGTTCCAGATAACAGTCTTTGCCCTGTGCAGGACCTCGGCAAACAGGGTACAGGTGGCAGGACCTATATCCAGGGCCATTAGATGCTCCGGAATGGCCTGAAAAGGACAGACCCCGGCCCTGGATTCGTCGTCTGGACCTTGGCCCAGCATGAAGTCCACGGGCAGATAAAACTGTACCTTTTTCTCCCTGGCCTGTTGCATGATTTCCCTGGCCTTGTCCAGCAGATCGTCTTCCACCCTGGAAGTACCAACAGAAAAACCCTGGGCCTTGACAAAGGTGTTGGCCATGGCTCCTCCGATGAGCATTGCATCCACTCTGCGAAGCAGATTCTCCAGAACACCAAGCTTGGAGGACACCTTGACCCCGCCGGCGATGAGCACAAAAGGCCGCTCCGGATCACCAACTTTGGAAAGATATTCCCATTCCTTTTTCAGGAGCAGCCCTCCTGAACATGAAGGTATGTGGCCGGTCACGCCCACCACTGAAGCATGCGACCTGTGGCTTGCCCCGAAAGCATCGTTTACGTAAATATCCCCCATCCTGGCCAGCTCGCGGCTGAACTCATCGTCATTCTTCTCTTCCCCGGGATGAAAACGCAGATTCTCCAGCATAAGTATCTGTCCCGGTTCAAGGGAACGGACCATTTCCAGGGTCTCCTCTCCAATGCAGTCCGGCGCCAGGGCGACAGCTTTGCCCAGAATTGTCCCCAGCCTCTCGGCCGCAGGGGCAAGGGAAAGCTCAGATCTGACCTGGCCCTTGGGTTTGCCCAGATGAGAACAGAGTACCAGCCTGGCATTGTGCTTCAAGGCGTACTCGAGAGTAGGAATAGAAGCCTGAATCCTGGTCTCGTCCTGCACCCGGCCGTCTTTGAGAGGGACATTGTAATCCACCCGCACCAGGACCGTCTTTCCGGATACATCCAGGTCGTCAATAAATTGCATTTTCAGCTCCTTGGATTAATTATAACTCTTGGCGGAAATTGGGGTTATTTACAAAAAACTAAAATGTTCATCACCTGATACAACTGGTCAATCTAAAGGCGCCAAAGAAGGCCGGGGTCCTGAAAGCGAGTTTTACGTCCTGTCTGTTGGATCCCTGGACCACTGGAACAAAAGCATTATGGTGAACGCTTATCAAAAAATAACACCTTCCGCCATAGAATTCAACATGAAGAAAACAGAATAAGCAGCAATGACTAAGCTGACTCATTTATAACTA
>PWGS01000014.1 GCA_003554505.1 Desulfonatronospira sp.
CAGAGAGGGTCGATAGAAAACCGAAAGCCAAAGTTGCGTGGGGCCTTCCCCAACAGCTTCGATACCGATCCCGATTCCGATACCGACCCCGACAAAACCAGTTATCATGGTGAACAGTTACGATTATTCAAGTAAGATCACCCTTGTTTTTTAAGTCACCCTGTTTTTTACAAAATGCAAAAAAATATAGAAGATATAACATCCCGGGATACATCCACACCCAATTGTCCCGACCAGGAGAACGTATCGCCCCTTTTTTTCGATAAAAGCGACTACGACCTCCTGCGCATGGTCAATGATGTCTACACCCGCAAGACCTATCCCGAGCAGAAAAAACTGCTGACCCCTCATCTGCATCCCCACGGCATAAAGGAAATGGCCGCCCCCAGGGCGCAGCGCATAGCCTATTCCGTGATTCAGCTCCTGGAATCTTTGGAAAGCGGGGAAAGACAGGACAGGATAAGCGCCCTGGGCTCTCTGCGCGATGAGGTCCTTTATACTTCCCACGGTCACATGCGCATAAACACCGCCAGGGTTCTGGTGGAGATAATGAAAAACCTGGTCCGCAGCCACGGCGACTGCAGACGCCAGCTGGAGCTGGCCAGGGACTTTGCCATGGCCTCTCTGGGCAAGCCCCGCAAGGTCCGCTCGGAACTCAAGAAATACCACCTTTTGGAGATGCCGGAAGAATGGAACCAGGTGGCTTTTGACGAACATGTCCACGATGTAAACACCACCGGCAGAAAATCACCCACACATCTCATTATGGACGCCTGGATCAAGGGTATACGCAGGCTCACGGTCATTTATTACAACCATGTACCCCGGGAAGCCGCCGAAGAACTGCTGCAAGCGGCTTCCATCATGGACATCAAGGTCATGGTGGGCATAGAATTCACTGTGAAGCTAAGGGACAAACCCGTACGCATGGTCTGGGTGCCCCGCGGTTTCAGCGACTCCGGGGGGTTTATAGATTTTCTGCGCTCTCCGCGCATCCGCCAGTTCATGGACCAGGGTCGTGAAATATCCAGCCTCACCAGGTCCTATGTCCTGCGTCTTCTGCATTCCTTCAACCGCAACCACCTTCCGGCAATCAACCAGGAGATGGGCCTGGAGCTGGCCCCTCTGGACGAAAACAGTTTTCTCAAGTCCGTGGGGCAGGGGCAGGTCTCCGTGCATCACCTGGGCAAATACATACATGAACTTATCTCTGCAGAACTGGCGGCGCAAAAGGGCCGCAGCTATCAGGAGCAAAGTCCTGTTCCTTCCGGAGAGCCCGGCGACGTTGTCCAGGAACCGGACATCTACGATATTATCGAAAACTACCTGCGCGGTTCCCAGAACCCTGATGTCCCGGACATATTCGAGGCTGAAGATCCTCCGGAGCTTTTGACCCTCACCCCGGAGGAACTGGCGGAAAAACTCAAGAGCCTGCACGCCAACTCCAACATCACCCTCAACCTCTGCGATCTCAAGGTAGAGGACGTCATTGAAATCCTTTTCGACTGCAAGGGCATGATCACCCACCTGGAGATTCTTAACCTGAAAAACCAGGTCCTGGGGCGGGAACACGACAAGGAGAGGATAATAAACCTGCAGAACGCCATCAACGCAGGGAATGTCATCAAGCTGAAAAAATACCTGGGAGAACTGGTGCGCGAGGCCGAAGAGCGCCAGAGTCTTGATTCCTCCAGGCGGGACAAGCTGGTGGAAATACTTTGCGATATATCTACTCTGCAGTCCTTTTATCAGAACCGGCCCCTCTACGGGTGCATCGGATCCGATTCCACCGGCCGCTCCGGTCGTGTTTACGGCATGGGCCTGATACTCTCGGAATCTCTTCCGCGAAGTGCCCGCAGGCAGCTTACAGGCGGGCGGAACAATGCCCACCAGAGACTGGACGTGGGCATAAAATCCCTGACCCAGGATACTTATATCCCCAAAACCCGCTACAACTTTCTCTCAGCCGGAGTCTCCAGGTTTCTGAAGAAAATCCCGGCACTGAACAGGCTGGAATACCAGAGAGTGCGCGAATGGATCGTGCAGGACTACTACAGTCTGTCTCCGGACAAGAGTAATATCTTCACCCTGGGCGGGGTGCACTCCCCTGGGGAGGACGGGCCCGGCGGAAGGCAGAACGGGCCAAGGAGAACCAGGGGACTGGCCTCTCTGAAGTATCTGAACACCCGCATCAAGATCGCCTCCAAGATAGGCATCGGCTTTATCCCGGCTTTTCTCACCTTTCTGCTCACCCACGAGTGGTGGATTCTCATGTATTTCGGGGCCGTCATCTGGTTCGGCATCACCGGGGTGCGAAACGTAATCCAGTCCGTACTGGGCTGCGGGGGGATCAACAGGCCTTCCCTGGCCAAGTGGAGCACCTTTGTCAGCTGGGACCGTTTTGCCGACTCCCTGATGTATACGGGTTTTTCGGTCCCGCTGCTGGATTTCATCCTCAAGACCCTGATCCTGGACCAGGGATTCGGGGCCACCGTGGCCACCCACCCGGTAATAGTCTATGCCACCATTTCCCTGGTAAACGGCATGTATCTGTCCACCCACAACTATTTCCGGGGGTTGCCCCGGGCCGCTGTTATCGGCAATTTCTTCAGGAGCCTGCTGGCTATTCCCCTGGCCCTGGTCTTCAACTGGGCAGCCGGAGGCATCCTGGCCTTTATGGGCGTGGCAGCCGTGGACCGCATCCTGCAGCAATGGGCCACCATCATCTCCAAACTGGCCTCGGACACCGTGGCCGGCATAATCGAGGGGTTTGCCGACAGGGCCCTGTATATCCGCCGCAGGATCATGGACTACCGGCGCAAACTCCAGCACCTTTTTGACACCTATGCCCAGCTGGAAATGCTTTTTCCCATGGACGACGTCCTGGACATGCTGGAATCCACCCGGGAACTCATGCTCACCATAGAATACGAAAAACGGGACATGGTAAATATTATCATAGTCAACGCCCTGGATCTGATGTACTTCTGGATGTATCAGCCCCGGGCCAAGGGGGTGCTCAAGCTGCTTCTAAGACAGATGACCCGTGAAGAGCGCAAGGTCTTCCTGCTGTCTCAACATGTTCTTTTCAGGCAGAAAAGAATAAGCAGACTGCTGGTAGACGGACTGGTAGGAAAAAACTTTGCCCGGGCTCTGTCTTTTTACCTGGACCACTGGAGGGAGTACCTGGAGGAGATAGAATACCAGGCCAACAAGTATCCCCCTGTTCAGGAGGACATGCACAAATACTCCATGCTGGAAAGTCTGTATCACCCTGCAGCAGGAAATATAAACCGTCCGCCGGATTACCACTGAAAGCTTCAAGGCTTTTCAGGTCCCCGTCACGCAGGAAGACCGGCCTGCCCGGGACTCTGTTATTGCCATTTTACTGCGCGTGTTTTAGTATTGAAAGCAGGTCATGTTTAGCTGCCCCCAGAATCAGATCTTTTCTACAGCTTGATCTCTTACTTCAGATTTAACAGCCTGATCCGGCTCTTTCATTTTTCCTGAAATATTGCAATAAGATATCAAAAGAGAGGTAAACAACCATGGCAAGAACCGTAAAGCTGATACTGGCAATCGTGGGTATTCTTCTTTTCCTGGTGATCCTGGCCATTATTATCCTGCCGCACATAGTCGACTTCAACAAACACAAGCCCGAATTAGAGGCCGGCATATACAATGCCACAGGCTACGAGGTCTCTCTGGAGGGCGATATTGAACTTTCCTTTCTCCCCTGGCTGGGCATAGACGTAGGCAAGGCCAGCGTGGCCAACCCCCCTGATTTTGAAGACGAAAACCTGGGCTCAGTTGAAGCGCTGCAGATAAGGCTCAAAGTATGGCCTTTGCTGCTAGGGCAGGTTCAAATGGACCGCGTGGTCCTCAAGGGCCTGAACCTGGCACTGGTAAAAGACGCCCAGGGCCGGCCCAACTGGATTGCCTCCAGGCCGGATGAACCCCAAGATGGTGCCAGGCTGGCCCCCTCTATGGCTCACGCAGGGGAAAACGAGCCTGCAGAGCAGGGTCCCGGCGACTTTTTCATCCCGGCCCTGGACATCGCCGGGCTTGAAATCACCGACTCCAACATATCCTACAGGGACATGGGGACAGATGTTCATTTGCGTCTTGAAGATCTGAATCTCCTTACAGAACGTATCAGGCAGGACGAGCCGTTCGATGTGCAGTCGGACATGAAACTCAAGAACTTCAGCCCGGAACTGGATGCCCGCATCAGCCTCACCACCCAGGCCCTGCTGCAGGAAGAAGAAAAAACCATCCGGCTTTCGGATCTGGACATGGATCTCGATCTTGAGGGTGAAACCCTGCATGAACCAATAAAGGACGCCCGGATACGCGGGGATATGGTTTATGCCTTCGGGGCGGACAGCATGGAGGTTTCAGGGATTTCTGTGCAGGCACTGGACGCCGAGCTTCGCGGGCGGATAAGCGCCCATGAACTGGGCGCCATCCCACAGATCAGAATCGACCTGGAAGGAGACAACCTGGACCTGGACCGCATCATGCCTCCACCGGAGGAAAATTCCCGGAAGGGCAACAACCCCGGCAACAGCCCTGATCCAAATCCACAGAACCACGACAGCAATAGCATAGACCTGGGTTTTCTGCACGATTTCGCCCTGGAAGGGCAGATACAACTGACCAGCCTCAAGGTTTACCAGGCGGTAATCGACGAAGTGAGCGCGGAGATAACCTCGGGCAACGGGGAAATGGTCATATCTCCGCTGAATGCAAAGCTGTACCAGGGCACTCTTGAGGGTCTTCTTTCCCTGCGCGACGTGCAGGATGAAGCTCATATCGAGATAGACAGCGCCTTGAGGGATGTACAGGTAAAGCCTCTTCTTCAGGACGTGGCGGAAAAGGATTTTTTGTCCGGCACTGCAGAACTGGACAGCGAGCTTAAGACCTTCGGCACAAACACCGAGCTGTTTCTGGAAAACCTCTTCGGTGAGGCCCGCATGGAAGTGCGCGACGGAACCATCCGGGGCATGGACCTGGACCACAAGATCCGGGACGGATTTGCTGTGGCCTTTGGCGAAGAAAGACCCAGCAGGGACGAAGAAGAAACAACCAGATTTTCCAGTTTCAAGGGCAGCTTTGATATAGCATCCGGCATCGCCTCCTCCCAGGACCTGGAGCTTGACTCACCTGCTCTGGGCATGACCGGAGACATGCGTATAGATCTGCCTTAGTCCTACCTGGAATCCCGGGCCAGAGTGACCCTTGACGGTGCACTGAAGGAAGAAATCGAAGAAAAATATGCCCTTCCCCAGGCGGGTATACCCCTGCGCATCCGCGGACCCTTTGACGACATCAGTGTGGGCCTGGATATCGAGGACATAGTGCGCGACCTCTTGCAGGAAAAAGGCGAAGGCCTGCTGCAGCAGCTCATGGACCAGGTGGACCCTGAAGACCGGGATGAGCAGA
>PWGS01000232.1 GCA_003554505.1 Desulfonatronospira sp.
GCCACTCCGTTCAGGTTGGTGCGGGCTCTCAGTAGTCCCTCAAAGGGTTCACAGGAGGAGGAGAATGGCTAATGATATAGGTTCTTTACGTCGGAGCGCGGTGGTATCCACGTTCGGACCAGGGGCGGTGGTTGATTTTGTTGCAGGCGGTGCCCCTGTTTCGGTTGTAATCGCAGGCCTAGAGGAGTGGGACCGTAATTTCGGACCCAAAGGGTTGGCCAATCCGCAACGAACAACAGAGCCCCGACTCCAGCGACAACTCAGGGTCTCGGGATTCCGTTTGCCCCCAGTGAGTCTTGAGGAGCTCGGGATGTCCTCATCCGGAGGTGCGAAAGACAAAAAACGACTGATTGGCGTGCGCTTCCCGCGCTGGTTGCAATGCCCTTCCTGTGACAGTATAGCACCTGTTGAAAAGTGGGCTGATAAACCCGGGTGGCCTGGCAGGCATTGCGCAAAATGTACCAACAAAAAGCCGGGCAGGTGGCCGCCTGTTTTCGCAATTCCGGTACGTTTCGTACTTGCCTGTCACAAAGGACACCTTGATGACTTCCCCTGGCACTGGTGGGTGGGCCATAAGCCCGACTGCCAGCGAAAAAAGGGTTTTCTGCGGCTCAAATCCGAAAGGCCGGGGCTAGCTGGCCTTATCGTAAGCTGCCCGGAATGCGGTTCGCGGAGATCAATGGACGGTGTTTTCAACCAGTCCACATGGGATAAATATGTTTGTAGAGGTTACAGCCATTGGCTGGGCACCAAGGTCGATTGTTTAGATGGGGAGGTGAGAGCACTGCAGCGCGGCGCATCCAACCTGTATTTTCCCGTAGTGGAGTCAGCTCTAAGTGTCCCCCCGTGGTCAGACTATCTGCAGGAGGCCCTGGGCGGATATTGGAGTGACATTTTTGATACGGAACCTGAAGATCGGGCCACATTCATTGGTATTCTTGCACGTGGTGGTCTAAGGCCAGTGCTGGATGAATTGTGTATGACCCCGGAACAGCTTGCTTCTGAAATAGAAAATCGAATCAGGATTCTAAAAAATGATTTTGAAGGCGACATCCGGGGTGAGGAGTGCCGCCAGTTCATTTTAGGGTCATCCCAAAAGGCTATTCATGACAGGGAGTTTGAGACACGCAGAGAACCTATACCATCAGCTTTCAATGGTTTGATGTCGAAAGTGGTCCGTGTTGTCAGGTTGAGGGAAGTCCGGGCCCTTCGTGGGTTCACAAGAATCAATCCCCCTGATGGTGAGGAAAGCAATGTCAATCCAATTGCTTGTGAAAATCTGAACTGGCTGCCGGCGATTGAAATTCGGGGGGAGGGCGTTTTCATTCAACTCGACCTTCCTGCTGTTGAGTCCTGGGAAGGTCAGGAGGCTGTGAAAGAGCGTGCTAAATATTTGGATGACCGTGCTGTGGCACAGTGGCAAGAGAGGTACGGGGTTGGCCGCCCGCCCCGGGTCGTTTCACCTCGTTTTCTTCTTGTCCATTCCCTGTCCCATGCGCTAATGAGGCAGTTTACACTGACGTGTGGGTACTCAAGCGCTTCGTTACGTGAACGTCTTTACGTCAGCGAAAGTGACGGTGAATCCCCCGGAATGGCTGCTCTTCTTGTGTACACCGCCACCACGGATTCCGATGGTACTTTGGGTGGTCTACAACGTGAAGGAACATCGGAGCGGTTGAGGGCCTCTTTTGATGCGGCCATAAGGTCCATGGAATGGTGTTCATCCGACCCGCTGTGCATCGAGGGCGCGATGGCCACCGCGCAAGGGCTGTCGTTTGCTGCCTGTCACGCTTGTCTGCTTGCTCCGGAAACCTCATGCGAGGAGTTCAACCATCTGCTGGATCGCGCGATGCTTGTGGGAACACCCGGTTCTCCAGGTATCGGCTTTTTCTCAACATTTCTGGGAGGGGATTAAATGGCCAGGATGTCGCCAGGGGAACTACCCAATGAGATTATTCTCAACGAACTGCGTTCCTCGGAGGTCAGGGTTTATAAGGCTCTGAAATCAATGCTCGATGACAGTTTTGTTGTTTTCTACTCGCGCCCTTGGCTCGGTTTGACATGGGACGGGCGTGAGGTTGACGGTGAGTGCGACTTTGTGGTTGCCCATCCAACCCGGGGTATGCTGACCCTTGAGGTGAAAGGTGGCGGGATCGAATACATCCCGGAATCCGATCGATGGTTTTCCGTTGACAGATATAATTGTCGACACAAAATAAAAAATCCTGTTGAACAAGCACGTAAATCCAAGCATATACTGCTAGGTAAGCTCAGAAAGGACAAAGAGTGGGGTGGGAGATTTATAAGAGCAAGACATGGGGTTATATTTCCTGATTGCCAGGCACCCCGGCACGATCTTGGCGCCGACATGCCGAGAAAGATCTTCTGTTTCGCTGAGCAGTTCGAATATGGATTGTCTGAGTGGGTTCATGCCCGTCTGAGCGAGGTGGGCTCTGATTCTTCCAGGTTGAAGGCGCTTGGTGATGATGGGGTGAGGATACTTGAAAAGCTGTTGGCCAAACCTTTCAGGTTGCGTACCCCCCTTGCACCCGCTCTTCGTCATGATGTTATGGTACAGGATTATCTGACAACACAACAATTTCATATACTCTCTGCGCTGGAGAGCCACTCCAGAGCGGCCATAGCTGGGGCTGCGGGCACGGGGAAAACTGCTCTTGCCATGGAGAAGGCGCGTTGTTGTGCCGAAGAGGGCATGTCCACACTATTCTTATGTTACAACAGACCACTTGCCTTGTACATCTCGGAAATGCTCAAGGATACCCCCGTCCATGTCACAACATTTCATCAATTGTGTTCCTGGATGGCAGAAGAGGCTGGCTTGGCAGTTCCTGAAAGTGTCTCATCAAAAAAACTTCTGTTCAGTGATATATATCCTTCGCTACTTGTGGATGCTGCGGAAGTGCTCCGGGACGTCAGGTACGATGCGATCATAGTGGATGAAGGCCAGGATTTCGAGGCTCACTGGTGGGTGGCTGTGGAGACAGTCAGGTCTTCACCTGAAAGCAGCCTGTATGTTTTTTTCGACAGCAACCAGAAAGTTTATGACAGCGCGCTTTCCCTTCCTGTCGAGGCATCGCTGCCGCCAATCCGTCTAACCAGGAACCTACGAAATACTAAGACAATACATACCACTGCCTCCGCCTTCTATGAGGGCTTTGGGATTCAGGCGGAGGGTCCTCTGGGTAAGGAGCCTGAATGGTTGGTGGTTGACCGGAAGCGGGTTCCAGGGACCGTTTCCGAGAAGGTGACCGAGCTTATTCGTCACGAGAAAGTGCCGCCTAGTTTTATTGCTGTCCTAGCCCCTGACAAGGCGTCTCTTGACCAAGTGGTTGAAGACGGCTTGGGTGGTTATCCGTTTAAAGAAGCTTATGATCAAAGTCGGGCTCCAGTGCTTACTGCCGATACCATAAGGCGTTTCAAGGGCTTGGAGAGTCCTGTGGTGGTACTGGTCCTTCTGGGTTTTGTGACAGAAGAGCTAGCTTATGTAGCACTGTCCCGGGCCAGGAGCCATCTGACTGTGGTAGGCCCAAAGGGGCCATTGGATTACCTCCGCGGTTTTACAAAGGAATAAACGGATCAGGTTTATAGGCGTATAACGTATTGCTCCTGCTGTATGGAGGAGAGTGGCATAGGCATATATCCTTTCGTTCCTATTTCCCTTGAACCAGTTCCTGGACTTGAGTCACGCATGCATCCAGGGAGTCTCGCACATCGTGTTCCCAAAACCGCAGGACATACCAGCCGTCCGCCTGGAGCTTCCTGTCTACATTCCGGTCGCGTTCCACATTCCGGGCGATCTTGTCTTCCCAGAAACGGGCGTTCTTCCTGGGGGGACTGAAATGCTGAGGGCATCGATGCCAAAAGCAGCCATCCACAAAAATGGCGATCTTCTTCCCGGGAAAAACAATATCTGGTCGTCCTGTCAGGTTGTTTCCAAGTCGGTATCGCAGACCTGCCGCCCAGAGTGCCTTTCTCAGCAGGAGCTCAGGTTTTGTGTTCTTGCCCCGGATACGGGACATGCAGCGACTGCGTTGCTCAGGTGTCAAAATATCCGTGGACATAACACCAATGGCGTGCTATTATTTGAACAATTAAATGCATAGATGTTGAATGTATGACAATAAGGAATAAATATCACAAATGAGATTTGTTGATCTGTTTTGCGGAGGTGGCTTTGGTGCCCGCGGTGCAGTTCTCGCCGGCTCCACACCTGTCCTGGCTGTTGATTCATGGGATGTTGCTGCCAGCACCTACAAAGATAACTTCCCCGATGCGGAGGTTGTCTGCTCTTCTATTGAGGATGTCAGTCCAAGGGAACTGGCAAGGCACTATAATCCCGATGCTCTTCTGACTTCACCGGAATGCGTTTCCCATTCAATTGCGCGTGGTTCTCGTCCCGCCTGCGAAAAGAGTCGTGAAACAGCCATGGGTTTTGTACCTTGGCTGGAGGCGATGAATCCACGCTGGCTGATCGTTGAAAATGTCAATCGAATGAAGCGGTGGATTCGTCACAATGAACTGATTGATACAATAAAATCGTATGGCTACACAGTCAACGACCTTTACCTGAACGCTGCCGATTTTGGGGTGCCTCAGTCTCGAAAGCGCATGTTTCTTGTGTGCTCCAGGGACGGATGCGTTGTAACCAGGGATGAACTTGTAAGGTGGCATGGAAAAACACCTCAGAATGCTGCTTCCATAATCGACTGGAGTGGCAAGTACAAAAGCAAGTCACTTTATATCGAAAGCCGGGCAAAACCCACCATTCAACGGGCAGAACGGGCAATAAGAGCTTTGGGGACAGGGGTGCCTTTTATCGTTGTATATTACGGTTCTGACTATGCCGGGGGATGGCAGACAATCGATGTCCCTTTGAGAACTGTCACCACAATAGATCGTTTTGGCTTGGTCACCTGGGAGGGTAAAACACCTTACTTGCGGATGCTGCAACCTCCTGAGTTGCTTAAGGCCATGGGATCTGGTGCAATGCACAAACTCACTTATGGAACTAGGAGGGAGAAAATCAGACTTTGCGGGAACGGGGTATGCTCTCCTGTAATAGAGGCGCTGTTTCGTTGGATGGCGCAAATTGATGAAGCCATTAAAACCCAAGCTGCATGATCAACCACAACCTATCCCAGTCCGTCTACAAATAGCTTTTTTGACCTTCAGACAAAATATACTGCCCATCCCTGATCTCCACCTTCCCCAGGGCCAGCAGCTTCCTGACAGAGGGCCTCATGGTTTTGCTGGGGGCATGCAGCTGCATGCGCAGGAGCTTGTCATAGATCTGCAGGACGTTACGGGCCTGCTGCGCCTTATGGGGCTCCAGGAAGCGTA
>PWGS01000168.1 GCA_003554505.1 Desulfonatronospira sp.
GCTGCGGACCATCAACGAAGAGATTCCCATCGTCATGCGCTCGGCCGAGCTCGGCTCCATCGAGCGCCTGCTCCGCCAGCGCATCCCAACCGACGCCGGACCGCTGCCGCTGAACGCGTTCGTACAGGCGGAGTCCGTGGAGCTTCCTTCAGCGCTCATACGGGAAGGGCAGACGCCTGTGGTGCGCCTGCTCGCCGACCTGCCGACGGGCGGCGACCTGGCCGCGGCCGAGCGGGTCACCCAGGCCGCGTTTGCCGAGGTTCTGCCCTCCCAGGTGCGGGGCCGTGTGGGGGGCGCTACGGATGCGTTTCAGGATAGCCTCCGTGCGGTGCTCCTGAGTCTGCTGATCAGCCTGCTGCTTGTCTACCTCATCCTGGCCGCGCAGTTCGAGCACCTGCTGCAGCCGTTCGTCATCCTGATGGCCGTACCGCTCGCTGCTGCCGGCGTGGCCCTCGTGCTCTACCTCACGCAGCAGACCGTCAACCTGATGAGCCTCACGGGGTGTGTGGTGCTGGTGGGCATCGTGGTGAACGACGCCATCATTAAGGTGGACTTCATCAATCAGCGCCGCGAGCTCGGCATGCCCATGCGCGAGGCCGTCATGGCCGCCGGGCGCGACCGCCTCCGGCCCATCCTCATGACCACCGTCACCACCGTGCTGGGCCTCCTTCCGCTGGCCATCGGCCTGGGCGTCGGCGCCGAGCTCCGCGCCCCGCTGGCCATCGCCATCGTCGGCGGCCTGCTGAGCGCCACCGTGTTGACGCTCATCGTGGTGCCCGTGCTGTACACGTTCCTCGCGCCGCGAAGGCGGTCGTTGGTGTGAGGGTGTTGGCACTATGATCCGCAAGTATAGCGTCACAGCGCCGCAATGACGCTAAGCTAATATGCGTACCCCAGAAATCTCTGTTCCAACGACTAATTTACTGTATAGAGTATGATACATCGCATAACACATCGGTTACAATTATGACTTGCGTATGTAATCGGGGGGGGTATAATAAGTTGTTGGTGTTCCACAGCAGGTTACTGATGTGAGATCGCATGCGCTTCCCTCCTCTTAATCGCACCGTCTATCACTTCGTGCCGAGGTTGCCATGACGCTTGAGCGCGCAAAGCTGGGAGCTGCGACTCTGCTGTTTCTCGCTGGTGCCGTGTTGTGGATGGCGTCGGTCACCGGGGAGAGCGATGCTGTCACTGTTGCGCCGGAGCCAGTGCAGCTTACGTCCCTGGTGCAGCCTCTGGAGGCATCGTTGCATGCGGAGCCGTTCGAGGACGTAGGTGCTCGTGCTGAGCCGGTCGGCGTTTTTGTGCTCCCGGTGGGCAATTGCCCGCCCCCGCTGATTGCTGTGGATGCCTACACGCACCTGCTGCAGGAGCTACTGCCAGCGGAAGAGGCCGAGGGGCTTGTGATTGCGCTGGTGAATGAGGATGAACGCGTCGCCGAGCGGTACGCCCGTATTCTGGAGTTGCCGCTGCCTGTTGTTACCGCACGCAAGATGGAGGAGTTAGTAGGGAGCTCTCGGGAGGAAGTACCTATCGGCCTGTACTTGCAGCCGCCAGGTGAGCCCCTGCGCTACGTACCTCTGATCCCGGGCATCGCGTCGGACCAGCGTCAGAAGTTGTTGACTTATGCGGTGGAAGGATTCTCGTTGTAATCACTTACGAACTGGTAATCAAATCATGACGAATCTATCATCAATAGACATAGTCTTACTGTTTGCAGTATTTGTGTTTAGCATGGGAGTAGCATCTTACAATATAACTGAAGCTCAATCAGTTGATCCCATTGACGAGAATGGATGGTGTGTCAGGTGTCAGGACACTGGATGTTTATTTGGTGCTTTCGGGTTTACAGAATGCCAAGAAAAATTCGGAAGCTGGTGTGAAAATGAAGGTGGAGATTTTTGTACGGTAGATGTGCAATAACCTACAAATAAAATCATGTGCGGGTTTTACTGATATGAAAAAGGCAAGGCATCAAGTAACTCTGTGGGAGTATTGCCATCACAAGAGCTATGCTTCACACTCTGCTCGGCGACCCTGAATGACTTTATTACTCGGGTGCTCTGCGTAACGGGCAATTTCCTGACCTCTTACCTCGGTGGAAGTCGCTTGCGCAAGCGCGTCCTGTCGGTGTTGACTCCGTTTAAAAAGAAAATGCACGAGAAAGTATCTTCGTCGTTCATTCTAATACAGAAGAGGCGTCGCATCGAGACTGTAATTGGAGTAAGTCATTAGGCAGTTTCAGGCGGAAAAGGTCTGTGCACGTGAACGGTGGCCGATCTACGCGCGCTCGACCCGTAAAATCACCAGTTACACGAGGGCTACTTGCTCTGTCGCGAGCACGGTCTTACCCCCTTGCGCTTCGCCGCATTGATTACCGATTGAAAATACTCGCACAATGTGCTGAGTACGGAATATGTAAACACAGGCTCCAAACCATTAAACGTATACGTTCAGTAAATATTATACAGTGTGTAACACTAACATTAATAATAAAACTCTGTGAAACATAATCTATACGTTATATTAATTATCCTGCTTATTTCGGGGTGTGGAAATGACGGGACAAATGACTATAATTATATTGATGTGAGTATATCCGAGGCAAATTCTATTGGTCTCGGAAGCAGTAAAAATGACTTGCTTGGAGCGCCTGTTATGGTCAGGGTAAGTAACGATGGAGATGTGTATGTTGCGGATCGTGACTTATTGACTATACGTATATTTGATAAAAACGGGAAATGGATTCGAGATATTGGGCAACGTGGTGAGGGACCCGGAGATTTCCAGTCCATATCTTCTATGGATATAGACGAATATGGGAAATTATATGTTACAGATATTTTAAACCGCCGTTTTGATAATTTTAAGTCAACCGGTGAATATGTTGATTCGGTACCCCTACGTGTTGGAAAAGAGGACTACGTACTGCCAGGTACAATAAGCCTAATAAACGATAATAGATTTATTGCTATCGGCAATAGATTAGGGGATAAAGAGGTAGCAGGGTTGCATATCGTTAAGATGCGGGAGCACTTAGAAGTAATGGAAACAGTGCTTGCTGTTGATACGCTCACGTACGCGAACGAGGTAACACAGCGTTTTGAGCGTAGTGGCAGTGGATCACTGCTCGTATCGGAAAATCATGATATCGTGTACGCTCCGAAATACTACCAGGGGACATTGTGGCACCTCGCGCATGACGAGAGTACGAATAGCTGGATAACCAAGCGCCGAATGACGGGCGTCGTGAATAGCGATTTGGCCTTAGAGGAAATTTCCCCAGATGACTTTGACCCACACCATCCGCAGCATTTAATGATGCGGATTATTTCTACGCAAGAGGGTCGCATTGCCGCAAGAATAAACAATATGTCAGTTGGGCTCCATGAAGACAGTGATGGATTTCTGTATCACTTCACTCATATTCGGTCAGCCAACGGCATCGACTATGACTTTGGTGTAGAAGTCTTCTCCCCTGATGGTGAGCTCCGGGGATATAGCACCTTGCCACAGATTGGAAGAAGCGAACCGGTCATATACCCTTATCTTGTTCAATCTACGGATAAGCAAGGTCGCTTTTACCTGAACGACCGGTATGCTACCCCACCAGCCATCCATATAGTAAAACTTTCATTTGAAACTGCTAAACCCTAATTCGACACATCTGGTGATTGGGTTACTGTCACATGTATCGAATACGCCTAAAGTATACCGCCTGATCCACGTATAAAACCAAACTTAAAGGTTTGAGATGAAGAGAACAACAATTACGAATACTGTCCTCCTGGTTGCCCTTTTTGTATTTTGCATGGGTCTTGGATCCTATGGGCTTGCGGGTTCACAAGCTTCTGCTGAGCCTAGATACGAAGGCGATCAGGGGATCGAAATGGTTTACTGCTTTCACTGTCCATCGTGCGCTGTCACATCCGTAGGTTCAATGCATTGCAGAGGTGGAAGGTGCTGGGGTGGAACATGTTTCACGAACCCATTCGAGTGAGTATCCAAACTCATGTCTGCAAATGAATGTCTGTTGGTACTACTGTCGAGCCTTTTGATGTGTGTCACGACAGCCGCCTGCGCCTCCTCACCAGAGCCTGCCCCACCACATACCTCCACGCTGGAGGTGGAGCTAACCGAAGTGCTGACCATCGGTCTGGAGACGCATGAGAACGACCTTCTGGGCCAACCGGAAGCTGTAGTTACTGACGCGGAGGGGCGCCTGCTAATTGCAGACCGCAGCATCCCGGCGATTCGCGTGTTCGACGCTGACGGTCAGTGGCAGCATGACATTGGCGGTCGGGGCGAAGGACCGGTGGAGTTTACCACCCTCCATCAGCTTACGATGATGGGGTCAGATACGCTGCTGGCTGTCGATGGGATGGCCATGCGGGGGACCCTCGTCGACACAAGGGGCGAGGTCATCGATATCTGGCCGTTGCAGACGGTGGAGGACGGAAGCCTGATGCTGTGGGCCCTCATTCCGGGGCGACAGGACGATCAGTTCATTGTGGTGGGAAATCACTATGTCAGCACCGACCCGCGCGACGATCATCCCCACACGGCGCTGCATCACGTTCACCGCGAGGCCGAGGGGTTTCGTATCGAACAGCAATTTGTAGACCTTGCCGAGGACCTGGGGCGGGAAGGGTTCGGGCTGGCCTGGGGGGCTAACGGATCAATTCTGGCCTTGAATGCTGAAGAACTGCTTTATACGCCCCAGTTGTATGATGGGCAGCTACAGCATCTCGCCTTCGACCCCACCGAAGAGGCGTGGACCAGGACGACACCATGGAATGGGGTAGTAGAGACGACCACACCGTATGAGCTGTTAGATGACGACGCATATCCCGGTCCTAACGTGACGGTCGTGGGATCACCGGTCGGCCGCTTTGTCGGTCGCACCTTAAACCAGAGCGCCGGATTGGCCACCTTACCTGATGGGCGGATCGCGCATTTTACCCGCATCAAGGTCGACGAGAAAGAGCAGTTCGGCGTTGAAGTGTACGAGCCCTCGGGAGAGCGCGTAGGTTACGCCGCCCTCTGGCGCCGCCCGTACCCAGAGGATCCGACCAACCTGCCGTACGTGGATGCGATAGATGAGGCCGGGCAGGTGTACCTCCGTGCACACGATGAAGACACAGGGGCGCCGGTCGTGAAGGTACTGGCATTGGAGGTCGCGGAATAGCCTACCGCACCGCTTCTAAAGTCCAGCAGAGATACGGCTTATCGCATACGGTTCGTTTCTCCCGATGCGCTATGACCATTGCCCCATGCCTGTAGCGGCCCGAGGCGATGAGGGATTGTACAGGTCGATCGTCCGGGCCGCGGTGCTGCGTCAGTAGCCA
>PWGS01000059.1 GCA_003554505.1 Desulfonatronospira sp.
ACGGTGCAGTGGCCGTATTCTGCGCTGTGGGTGGTGTTGAGCCCCAGAGCGAGACCGTATGGCGGCAATCTACAAAATACCATATCCCCAAGCTGGCTTTCATTAACAAGATGGATCGCCCGGGTGCCGACTTTGAGGCAGTGCTGGATGCCATGCAGAACAAGCTGGGTGCTGTCCCCCTTCCGGTCCAGGTCCCCCTGGGAGAGGGAGAAGACTTCAAAGCGGTACTGGACGTTATCTCCGGGCAGAAGCTGGTATTCGAAAACCAGTCTCTGGGCAGGACCATAGAAAGGCTGCACCCGGACAGCCGGGAGCAACAGCTGGTTGCAAAATGGCGCAGTATCCTGGTGGAGACCCTGGCCGATCAGGACGACCAGATCATGGAGGATTTTCTGGAAGGCCGGGACATCCCCCCAGAAAAACTACTTTCAACCATCCGCACCCTCTGTCTGGAACTAAAAGGCGTGCCCGTACTTTCCGGCACCGCCCTGAAAAATATAGGGGTGCAGCCCCTCATGGACGCCATCTGCGAATTTCTGCCCTCGCCCTGGGATGTGCCCCAGGTGCAGGGACTGGATCCTGCCACCCACAAAAGCAGGTCCTTTCCGGTCAAAAGCAGTGCCCCCCTGTCGGCCCTGGTGTTCAAGGTAAGTATGGAGACGGGCAGAAAGCTGGTTTTTTTGCGCATTTCCTCCGGCACCATAAAGGCCGGGGACATGGTTTTCAATTCAACCCAGAAGATTCAGGAAAGAGCGGCCAGGCTCTTCACTGTCCACGCCAAGCACCGGGAAAAGCTGGAGCAGGCCGGGGCCGGGGAAATAGTCGCCGCAGCGGGCATGAAGGATGCCCGGACCGGTGATACCATCTGCAGCGAAAAGGACCCCATACTGCTGGAAAAAATCAGCGACTACGTCCCGGTCATATCCCTGGCCCTGGAGCCCAGAAACAGCCAGGAAGAGGAAAAGCTCACCTTTGCCCTGGACCGGATACTGCAGGAAGACCCCACGCTTTTCTTTGAGCGGGATCAGGAAACGGATCAGATAATAATTTCCGGAATGGGCGAACTGCACCTGGATGTTGTTCTGCACAGGATGAGACGCGAGTACGGCGTGGATTTCAGGGCCGGCAACCCCCAGGTGGTGCACCAGGAGACCGTCTCTGAAAAGGCCCGGGGGCACGGAGAATTCGCCAGGGAACTGGGAGAGGAATTTCACTATGGATGGGTGGAAGTGCAGCTGGAGCCGCGCAGCCGGGGGCAGGGCAACCGCATCAGCCTGGAGGTTGACTATGAGAGCTGGTCCAAGGCCTGGCTGGATGCTGTCTATGAAGGGGTGGAGGATGCTCTGCAGGCAGGGGAAATGCAGGGCTTTCCCATAACCGATGTCCACGTCCGGGTAAAAAGGCTCAAGTCAGAGAAGGGAGCAGACAGCATAGGCTTCAGGCTGGCTGCGGTGCAGGCGGTCAAAAGCGCCATGAGCCAGGCCGGACCTGTCATGCTGGAGCCCATAATGAACCTGGAAATCCAGACCCCGGCGGATTTTGTGGGAGAATGCATTAACCTTCTGGGGGCCAAGTCGGCCCGGGTGGAGAATATGTTTGACCGCGGGGGGCAGAAAATCATTCATTCCCTGGCTCCGCTTCGCAATATGTTCGGCTTCTCCACGGATCTTCGCTCAGCCACCCAGGGCCGGGCCGGATTTACCATGAAATTCCACAGCTTTGACACCATGGGCTCGCAGACATCCCGGCAGCAGCCGTAAACCAGTTGTTTATGGTATTTCGGCCTTCCCGGTATTTGCCCTGAAATTATATTCCCTGCTTTGAACCAAAGCAGGCTTCAGGGGCCTCAGGTGGGTCCGCAGGATGGCCCGCATGAGGGCGGTGCCGCAGAGCCTGGCAGTCCGGAGCTGTCCCGCCGGGAAAAAGAGGCTGCGGCGGACATGCACCTGTTGGAGACGACATCTTTTTTGCATCCGGGACAGATTACACTGTCCGGCTGGCCTTTGACCAGCTCCTCAAAAACCCTGTCACAGTCCGGGCAATGGTACTCATAAATGGGCATTTTTACATACTCCTTTTAACTTGCCTTGAAAAGCTTGTGATTTCTCTATTATTTTGGCATCATTTCCAAAAAGCTGTAAACTTCCAGCCAGCCAAGGAGGCATTATGGCCGAGGTAAAAAAAATCCTTTGCGCGGTTGATTTTTCCGACATGAGTTCCAGGGTGGAGGATTATGCCCAGACCATTGCTGTATCCATGAACTCCTCTGTAAAGGTGGTCTATGTCGCTCCCAGCCTGTCTCAATATGTGGGCTTTCATGTCCCTCCCACCTCCATAGAAAATTTCGTGGGAGAAATTGTCAGCGGAGCCGAGAAAACCATGGATATCTTTATCCAGGAAAATTTCAGCGAAATCGAGGCAACCGGACATGTGCTCACCGGATACGCAGCAGAAGAAATACTTAAGTATGCTGATCAGGAAAACATGGACATGATAATCATGGGCACCCACGGACGCAAGGGCATAGACCGGGTGCTGTTCGGCTCGGTGGCGGAAAAGATAGTCAAGTCCGCGCCTATACCCGTGCTGACCATCAGACCTTAATGGCCTGATTCTGCACTCCTGTCAAAAGACTTTTTACTGAATTGCAGATAAGACCTGAACTGGAATTACCTTAACTATGCAGTAATAAATATGTTCAATTTCCTGCAGAACAAAAACCCCTCCTGCAGCCTGGATCTGGGCAGTACCTGGGCCAAGACTGTAAGGCTTGCCCGCAAGGGCAGGGAACCCCGGCTTGACAGGGTTGCCAGGATCGCCTGGTCGCCTTCCGAACACAAGGATTTCCAGAGCAAAGGCCAGCGGATAAAGCAGGCATGGGGACAACTGAGCCTCAGGGACAAATACGTAATCTCGTCTCTGGCCGGGCATTCAGTAATTGTAAAAAGGGTTTTTTTCGAAAAGTCTGCTTCCGGGGACCTGGAAAGCAAAATCAACGAAGAAGCCGGACAATACATTCCTTTTGATATCAGCGCCGTACATCTGGACTACCATATCCTGGAGCCGGACCCTGAAAGCGAAAACCAGGAAGTCATTCTTGTGGCCAGCAAGAAAAAAGTGGTCCAGGACCTTGCCCAGGTAATGGAGCATTCCGGCCTGGGTCTGAGTATAGTGGATGTGGATGCCTTTGCCCTGAGCAACTGTTTTGAATTCAATTATCCGGAACTTACTTCACAGCCTGCCTATCTGCTGGATATTGGGGGACAGCACAGTATCTTTGCGGTATTCTGGGAAAACCAGCCCCTGTTCTTCCGGGAAATGTCCTTCGGCGGCAAACAGTTGACCGATGTCATTGCTACCGCACTGGAAGTGGATACTTCCCGGGCTGAAGCCCTGAAGCTTCAGGGACCGGAAGCTCTGAGCAGACAGGATAGAAGCCGCATAGACAGCGAGTGCAGCAGGATCATGAGGACCTGGGCCTCGGAGATCAAAAGACTGGTCAGCTTTTACCAGACTTCAGTGCCGGCGGTTAAACAGGCCGCTATTCTGCTTCTATCCGGGGGGGGCAGCCTGTTTAATGGGGTTGGCAATACCCTGGAGGAAGAACTGCAGCTGGAAACCAGGCATATGGACCCGTGGAAAAATGTGGAAATAAAGTCCAATGATTTTGACCTTAAGTACCTGGAGTCGGTCAAGCCCCAGTTCTGCGTACCCACAGGCCTTGCCCTGAGAGGATTTATCTAGCCCATGATCAAGATCAACCTGTTGCCGCATTCCAAAAGGGCCAGGATAAAGCCCGCGGAAAAACAGATCGTCCTGGGTTTGGGACTGCTCCTGTCCATAAGCGTGTTGTGCGCGGTTTTGATCCTGTGGTCGGGCAGCCGGATCTCCAGCCTTGAAGACAGGGTTGCCGACCTGGAGGAACAAAGAGACGAACTGCTGCAGCAGGTAAGGCACATAAACGAGATCCGGGACAAAATGGAGAAGATGCAGTCCAATATCCGGGCCATCAAAGAAATACGCACCATACAGCCCCTTCCTGTACGCTACATAGAAACCCTGGTAATCAACCTGCCCGACCAGAGGATCTGGTTTGAGTCCATGGACCTGGACCCCGAGGGCACCCTGGAGATCCGGGGAGTGGTTCTGGACAACCAGGTTTTTGCCCGGTACGTGGACGATTTGCGGCAGTCGCCTTATGTGCATAGTGTCAACACCAGGAGAACTTCCCGCAGGCAGGTCCAGGATCTGGACCTGGTGGAATTTGACTTCCGGATCCAGGCGGGAGAACCTGTGCCCGGGGAGTTGACCCTGCAGGACAGCAATGAAGAGTAGGCCATGAAACTTAGCAGGGAGCAGATCATTTCCGGGGTGGAATCCCTGAGCACCGGGCGCAGGATACTTATCCTGGCTCTGCTGGTGATTATTGTCGGTGGTGGCTCATGGCAGTTCTTTATAGGTCCCAACCTGCAACAGGCAAGGGACCTTGAATCCGAACTGGAAGGCCTGGAAACGGACATTGCCATGTACACCGGGCAGGTGGCAGAGTTGGCGCAAAAGGAAGAGGAAGCCGAAGCTATGCAAAAGGAGCTGGAGATGGCTCAGACCCTGCTTCCCGCAGACACTCATGCTTTGGAGAGGCTTCTTGCTTCTTTTGAGCGCCTTGGCAATGAGAAGGGGGTGCGGTTTCTCCTTTTCCAGCCCGGCAGCGAGGAGGTGCATGATCATTTCGCCAGCCGGAGTGTGCAACTGCGCCTGCAGGGACGCTTTCATGACCTTGTGAGTTATTTTGACGCCCTGGCCGGACTGGACAGGCTGGTGAGCCTGGAAAGCCTGCGCCTGCGACCTGTGGATGAGCAGCAGTTTTCAAGGGACAGGATGCTTACGGCAGAATCAAGGCTGCGGGTCTACAGGGCCCTGACTGCTGAAGAAGAGGCAGCCCTGGAGGATGATTAAGCTATGCCGGTAAAAAACAGGGGGCTCTTTAAAACAGTATTTTCCATTGCTATAATTTTTGTTTTTGCCTTTCCCGTCCCGGCGCAGGACAATGACCAAAGATCGCCTGACCCGGACTGGATACAGGTGGAAGCCCCGCAATACAATCCTGAAGGGCTGCAGGATCCTTTCGTCCCTTTTGTCATGCCGGAAGAGCCTCCTGATGCGCTTCCGGCCCTTGAACGTCTAAGGCCCCTGACTCCCCTGGAGCGTGTGGAACTGGGTCAGTTGAGGCTTGTGGGCACCATGCAGTCCCCGGAACAGGAAATAATGGCCATGGTGGAACTGCCCGACGGAAAGGGCTTCATGCTGCACAAGGGTACCAGGATAGGCCCCAACCAGGGAGAGGTGGTGG
>PWGS01000119.1 GCA_003554505.1 Desulfonatronospira sp.
CGCCCTGGGCGATGTCCGGGGACTGCTTGTCTATGGAGGAAATAACCGCGCAGGTCTCCCAGTCAAAACCCATGTCCGAGCTGTTGTAGCCGATGTCCTTGACCGTCTCCCGGACAATGCTCGGCAGGTCGGCGTAGCCCTGGGAGGTGACCTCCCCGGCGATGAAGACCATGCCGGTGGTGACCAGGGTCTCGCAGGCCACCTTGGACTCGGGGTCCTTGTCTATAAGCGCGTCCAGCACGGCATCGGAAATATAATCGGATACCTTGTCCGGATGACCTTCGGACACGGACTCCGAGGTGAAAAAATACTTGCCTTGTGATCCTATCATGGCGTCTTCTCCTTTGTATATGCTGTTTAGAAATTTCTTTAACTTTTCATGAGGGCACTGTGAGCTTTTCAAGAGGCGGGATTAATCCTCCGCAGTACACTGTGGATATCTATCTTGTCTTGAAGCAAGCAAAAAGTTGTGTTGAACAGCAGTGTACTTTTCAGGCGAAAAATTCGACATTTTATGTCGATAATATGAAATTCTAAAGCAAATGTTTTGGTCCCTCCTTCTGATTTGTATCTTACTTATTATAAAATATATCGTTTATCAACCCAAAATGTAATGGTCCAAAATATCAAGATAAAATCAGGGCTGCTGATCCTGACGAGGAGGATTTCTGGAAAAAAACGTCTTAAAAAACATGTTATTTTAACAAGTTAGGAATAACAAGCCGTTATGAATGAATTTTTCAAGCAGTTGTCTTCTGTTGGTTTCCATCCGGAAAGTCTTTCTTCCCGGATGTTGAAGCTATTGGTTTTCTTTACGGAAACAAGGAGTTTCCGGATAAAAAACAGGTTTTTTCCAGGGACCAGGTATCCCGTGCCGGGCTTGGAGGAAAAAAAGTAACCCGGGACGGGAAACTATGTTAAGATTTTAAAACTTGAGGGACTTTACTTGAGCGAAATCAAAATAGCCAGCATTTTTTTGTTTTTTTCACCGCGGGGGCGGGAAAAAACTTTTTTGGACATGATAATTTACTTGACCGGTAATTATAAAAATCTGTAAAATTATATCCACCTATTGATAAGTCATGGCTTCCGAGGTTGTTTGTGCCGCTTCCGGGAGCCTGTATTTTTTGGGTGCGCTGCATGATTTGCCATCAAAAATACTATCTTCCCCGCCAGCAGGTTTTTTGTGAAGAGGAAGACTGTGAAATGATACATTTTAAGGCGGGGAGTTCATGGCCTCGCATTTTATCAGGTTTACCTACACCATCTGGTGGAATCTTCTGCTCATTGCCCTGGGATCTATAATCTTTGCCATAGCTCTCAAGGGCATAATGGTACATCATAAGTTTATTCCCGGAGGGGCCTTCGGGGTGAGCCTTCTTACCTACTACGCCACACCTGTAATATCCGCAGGCGTGTTGTATTTTCTGATCAATATCCCTCTGTTTGTCCTGGGCTGGCTTTATGTGAGCCGCAGGTTTTTCGGCTACAGTCTTTTCGCCATGGGGGTGGCCACCCTGGCATATGAAGGGATCAGCATTGATCTGGGCATCCAGGATCAGTTGTATGCGGCTATCGCCGCCGGGGCCATGGGTGGATTCGGCTGCGGCATCGTGCTCAGGTCTCTGGGCTCCAACGGCGGGCTGGATGTAATAGCCATCATGCTCAACCAGAAGTACAATGTTGGAATTGGCAAGTTTTATTTTGCCTTCAACTTTTTCCTGTTTTCAGCAAGTCTTTTGATCCTGGATATTGATCTGGTGATTGCCTCCCTGATTCTGGTGTTCATCATGTCCTACATCATGGAATATACTTTAAGCATGTTCAACAACAGAAAGCTGGTACTGGTGATTTCGGATAAAAATGAAGAGATTGCCCATTACTTCATGCACAGGCTGAAGATCGGGGCAACCTTTCTAAGGGGGAGAGGGGCTTATACCGGCCAGGACAAGAACATAATAATGGCCATAACCAACAACATCATGCTCAAGCGACTGGAGCAGGCCGTTTTTTCCTTGGACCCGCAGGCCATATTCATAGTGGAAAACACCTTCAGTGTACTGGGGACGAGTTTCAGCCAGCGCAAGATATATTGATCAGTCGCAGAAGAAAAGGGCAGGGTTGTATCAAGAAAAGGGGCGGGGAGCTGCCCGCCCCGGGAACTCAAGTTTTAGAAAGGTTTTACTGTTCTTCCTGTCTTTCAAAGTTCTTTATCAGTACTTCCTCCAGGGGCCTTTTGGGTACATGGTGTACTTTTTTGCTGTCCCGCCAGTACTGGATATCCTGCCCGGGATTCAAAGTTGACAGAAGCACCTTTTCCTTGGGCTTGCCCAGGGCCAGTACCAGGAGGCCTTCCAGCTCTTCAGGAACCTGCAGGGCTTCCCACAAGGCTTCCTTCTTGATGGAGCCCACCATGCATCCTCCCAGACCGGCCTCTGTTGCACCCAGCATGATGGTCTGGGCTGCTATGCCCATGTCCCAGGCAGCGGTCTTGGAGTGTTTCTTTTCTCCAAGGATCACAATATAAGCCGAGGGCCTTTCTCCTTCAATTGGACCGGGCCAGTCTTTAATGTATGCCGCCCAGGTCAGGGTCTCGAATATGGACTGATTGGTCACAGGGTCGTTGCTTGCAATGTATCTCAGCGGCTGCAGATTGGCCGCGGATGGTGTCAGCCTGCTGAGATCAATGAGGGAGATCAGGGTCTCCATGCTGACTTCGTAGTGTTGGTAAAAGCGGCGATAGCTCCTGGAGCGGGCCACCATTTCGTAAAGATTCATTGATTTTTCCCCTGTCTCTCCTCGTGCTTGCGGGCCATTTCCCGGAGTACTTCCTGGTATTTACTTTTAAGTTTGTCCATATACTCGGGGTCTATTTTGCCTTTCCAGGTGGTTATCTCCTTGAACCTGGAGGGAATTTTGACGTCTTCAGGCTTGAATCCGGTTCTGAATTTGATTGCCCAGCGGTGACCCTTTATTTTTTCCACGCAGTCGTCCAGTTCCTCCTGTGTATAGTCGTATCCAAGGGAATTCAAGGCCCTGAGAATATTTTCTTTGGGATATGCCTTGCGGGCGAAGAGACAACCGACCATGGAACACATAAGGACCCTGTAATTCTCCTGATCCTGCATATATTCTATGGCTTTGTCTATATTTCTGGAGTCCTGTTCCTGGTCCAGGCCATATGCTCCGGTGTCCAGGTGGGAATGCCTGAGTCCCAGGGCCTGGCTGACGAAGTAGTTTTCCCCGGTGGCGTAGCCGGCCATTTCCTGCCCCAGAACGCATGCAAAAGCTTCACCGCCGTACTTTTTCGCGGCCTCCATGGTGCCTTTTGCCAGTGCCTGGTAGAACTCGTTGGGTTGCCGGGTCAGGTGATCCAGAGCCTCCCTGTAAGCCTGAACATTGCCGAATTCCAGGTCTGTCAGGGTATGTTCCCTGGTAATGACTTTCTTTTGCTGAGCCTCGGTGGCCCAGGCCAGGGCGACACCGGCACTGATGGCATCCAGCCCCATTTTTTCCACATCTTCCAAAAGGGTCAGAACCCCCGGGGCCGTATCAACTCCAAGCATGGTTCCCATCCCGAAGATGGGCTCGTAATCGTAGGATACCTGCCGGTACAGGTATTCGTGCTCTTCCCCGAAACGCTCCCTGAGCAGCCCGATATGGATGCATCCCACGGGACATCCGGCACAGGCCACCTGCCTTAAAAGTTGATCCTCACCGAACTTTTCCCCGGAGATACCCCCGGCGTTTTCATCATAAGTGCTTTGCATATTGCGCCAGGGAAGGGCCTGCAGTTCGTTTAAGGGCAGGATGTTTTCCGGGGTGCCCAGGTCGTGGTATTTGCGCATGGCACCGCTTTGCACCACCGTTGAATAGATATCTTTGTAGACCTTGTTGTATTCCTTGGAAAGATCAGGGTCCAGGTCCATGTGGCTGTCTCCGGAAAGAATTATGCCTTTCAGATTCTTGGCCCCCATGGCCGTCCCCCCGCCCATACGGCCGAAATGGCGATAGGTGTCCACATTGATGCAGGCGTAGCGCACCAGGTTCTCCCCGGCCGGGCCGATGCGCAGGATGCTTCTGTGTCCGGGGTTGGTGGGTTTCAGGCTGCGCATCTTTTTGCCTGTCTTGAATGTGTCCATGCCTTTAAGGAAATGCACGTCCTGGATGTGGATTTCCCTGGAGCCCAGTCCGACACAGGTCGGCCTTTCAGCCTTCCCCCGGACCACCAGAGCGTCGTACCCGGCAAATTTCAGGGCAAGCGCAGAACGTCCGCCGGCGTGGGATTCCGCGTACTGGTTGTGGTAGGGGGACATGAATCCCAGGACGGTCTTGCTCATGAGGGGAAAATATCCGGTAAGGGGGCCGATGGCCAGAATCAAGGGCTGATCAGGATGAAAAGCGTCCTCGCCGGGCAGCCCGAAATGGCTGAAAAGACCGGCAGCCAGACCGCTGCCTCCGATCCATTCTCTGCGGGTATCGAAATATTCCAGGGAGGACTTGTTGTTGCCAAGATCCACCACCATTACTTTGAATTTGCTTGTCATTATTTATTCTCCTTGGCGGTATCCACCATTTCCAGGCAGTCATGGGGACAATAAGAAACGCACATTCCGCAGTGGATGCAAAGAACCGGTGTTTTCCTGTCCGGATCGAAGTATATGGCATCCACGGGGCAGGCCCTGGAGCATTCGGCGCAGTTGATGCATCTCTTTTCCTTTAAGAAAACACCTCCGCCGGGCCGCTGACGCAGGGCCTCGGTGGGGCAGACAGCTGCGCATGGAGCAGGCTCGCAGGCCAGACAGACACTTGCTTCAAACCCGGTGCTGATGCCCCCTGATGAGCGGATCAGTATGCCTGCTCTTTTCCAGGACAGGGATTTATAAACATTCCTGGCGCAAGCCAGGGAGCAGGAGTAGCACCCTATGCATCTTTCCATACGGGGAGTCCTTAATACCTTCACTGGTTTCCTCCGGTACGTCGGGGCAAATAAACATTTACCTCCAACGAAAGTTTTATTATAGTTCCGTTCGTTTTTCAGTACTGGCAGCGGCGTATACTGTTTGCCCGGCCGGACGCGCAACAGTCAGTGCCTGATATAAGCCTATGAGCCGGCAGTTTCAGGTGTTGCAGCAATTCTGTTAATGAGTTTTCATCCGGAAACGGTTCTTTTTCCTTTTGGCTGAGCCTGCCACGCGCTTCGCGTGGTCAATCTGCACAATTATTCGTCACCGTATTAAGATACGCCTCCTCATAATTGCTTGATTTCCTTGCCAAAAGAAAAAATTCCTCGTTTCCGGAAAGAAAACCAATAGCTTCGACATCCGGAAAGA
>PWGS01000267.1 GCA_003554505.1 Desulfonatronospira sp.
AGCTACAATTAATCACAAAGACTCATGGCCTTAAAGTCCGGCAAGAAAAAAAGCAAATCCAAAAAGCCTGCAGCACCCCGGAAAAAATCCGGGCTGGGATACCTGTTCTGGGGTGCTGCAACCGGCATTACCCTGCTGTCCTTGCTGGGTATCCTGTTGCTGCCTCCCTCAGAGGATCCTGCTCATACCCCAGCAAAAACATCTCCTGAGAGTTCCCCGGGAATCGGCAGCGAAACCCTGAGCCACGAAGCCTCCCTTCCTGTTCCCAAAAGCAGGTTCACTCACGAAGAAAAAGTGGGAACCGGCTTTGAACAAAGGGTATGGGAGGCTGATATGGCCATTTTAAACGTGCTGGACAGGATGGGCAAGAATCGTGGCCATATCCTGCGCAACCGCGTGGAGAACCGTTTTTTTTACGGCACTCCCTACAACTTCCAGGACATGCATATATATACCGCGGACAGGCAGGAACAGTTCATACTGCACCTGAAAAAAGTCCTGGACAGCTTTGTAGCCAACGCAAAAATCAAACCTCAGGACCCTGAGCACCGGAAGTGGGCCATAAGCATTTCCGGACATACTACTCACCTTTTGCATCTGGACATTCAAAAGCCGGACAGGAAGGCGGGAACGGGCAGCCTGGTCATCATCATAGACGATCTGGGAGAATGCCTGGATTTCGCCCGCGAGCTGGCTGAACTTGATTTCCCGGTTACATATTCCATTCTTCCCTATCTGCCCAAGACAAAGGAAGTAGCGGATTTTGCATCAAAGAACGGTTTTGAGGTCATGCTGCACATGCCCATGGAGCCGGAAACATACCACCGGGGAGTGGAACCAGGGCCGGGGGCTCTTTTTGTGGACATGCACCCGGAAAAAGTAAGACAGCAGCTTGTCCACAGCCTGGAGCAGGGGCCTCAGGCTCTGGGTGTCAACAATCATATGGGGTCAGCCTTCACCCGGCACTACGAGGGCATGAAGGTGGTCTTTGAGGAGCTCGAAAAAAGGGACATGTTTTTTCTGGACAGTGTAACCACCCCCGACAGCGTTGCCCCGCATATCGCCCGGGAAACGGGCCTGGACTTCATGCAGCGCCATGTTTTTCTGGACAATGTCCGGAGCATGGAAGCCATAACCTACCAGTTGCAGAAGGCGGAACAGATGGCTTCCAGGCAAGGCATGGCCGTGGCCATTGGGCACCCATACCGGGAAACACTTGAAGCCCTGCACGAGTGGAGCAACAACAGGGACTCAAGAATAAACATTGCCAGCGTGGACGAACTTATACTTCAGCAGAGAATTCATTCAGTCTCCTCCACCAGTGACGCCCGGACAGCCGGTGCAAATTAAATGAGAAGCTATTAAAAACAAAAAAGGAGAAAAAATGACTCAGAGGACACTTTCCATCATCAAGCCGGATGCAGTGCAAAGGAATCTGCAGGGAGCAATCCTGAAAATGATTCAGGACAGCGGCATGAAAATAGTGGCCATGAAAATGCTGCAGCTGAGCAAGGATGAAGCCCGGGGCTTTTACGCTGTACACCAGGATAAGCCTTTTTTTGACAGCCTTACCGACTACATGTCTTCAGGGCCCATAGTTGTAAGTATCCTGGAAGGAGAGAACTGCATTGAAAAATACCGGGACATCATGGGCGCCACCAATCCGCAAAATGCGCAGGAAGGCACCATACGCAAGGCCTATGCCCTGGATATAGAAAAGAACTCCGTACACGGTTCTGATGCCCCGGACACCGCAGAGGCAGAAATGGCCTACTTTTTCAGCAGAATGGAAATGGTGGGTTAGATGTCTGTGCGTCTGGGAATTATCGGCACAGGCAACATGGGCGGGGCCATGGTCCAGGGCCTTGCTGCGCGCGAAGACATTGAACTGCACGGCTATGGCCCGGACCAGGCATGCCTGCAGCGCCTGGCCAGTGAATGCGGCTTGAAGCAGCAGTCCGGACCTGCGGATCTGGCCAGGGACTGCGATTATGTTGTGCTGGCGGTCAAGCCGGGCCTGGTGCCCGCTGTGACGGCAGAAATCGCCCCGGGACTGGACCGGTCCAAATGTCTTATCTCACTGGCCGCCGGAGTTGGAACCGGGGATATTTCCTTCTGGAGCAACCAGGCCTGTCCGGTGGTCAGGGTCATGCCCAACACTCCGGCCCTGGTGGGACGCGGCGTGTTCGCCCTCTGCCTGGAGGATGAAAACCTCTCCCGGGAACAGGCCGGGTTCATCCAGGGCGTTTTCCAGGACCTGGGCCAGGTGCACGTTCTGCCGGAGGAGTCCTTTGACTCCTTTACCGCCCTTATAGGTTCCGGTCCCGCCTATGTTTACTATTTCATGGAAAGCATGGTGGATGCAGGAGTGTATATGGGTCTTGGCAGGGCCCAGGCCACGGAGATGGTCCTGGAGCTTTTTGCAGGTTCGGCCCATATGGCCCAGAAAAAAAACTGCCATGTTACTCAGCTGAAAGAAATGGTCACTTCTCCTGGAGGCACGACCATCGCCGGGCTGGGAGCCCTGGAAAAGAGGGCGGTCAAGGCCGCTGTCAGGGAAGCTGTTCAGGAGGCCGCCCGCCGCAGCAGAAAACTTGGCGGAAAGTAAAAAATCGCCGGGCCTGGTCCTGTTTCTACTTTCAGCTCATGGCAGCCAGGTGGTTCACCGGACCATGGCCCCTTCCCAGAGGAAAGCTTTTTTCCAGGGCCAGCTGCAGATAATCCCTGCCTTTCTCCACCGCTTCCCTCATGCCCATCCCAAGGACCAGGCCGGCTGTTATGGCTGCCGAAAGAGTGCATCCGGTGCCGTGATTGCTGGTTGTATTGACCCTTGCCCTGGTAATGGCCAGGGGATCTTCTCCCCGGATACCCAGCCAGTCTGTAACCTCATCTGTCTCCCTGAAGTGCCCGCCCTTTAAAAGCACAGCGCTGGCCCCCATATCCTGCAGCCTGCCTATGGCCTCAAAAACATCATCTCTGGAACTTATCCGGGTCATCTCTGTCAAAAGCTCGGCTTCGGGACGATTGGGGGTAACAAGGGCGGACAGTGGCAGGATTTCATCTTTGAGGGCCTGAACCGCTTGGTCCTGCAAGAGCTTGTGCCCGCTCTGGCTTACGCAGACCGGGTCCACAACCAGGGGGAAGTCCACGCCTTTCAGGCATCCGGCCACTGCGGATATAATCTCCGCGGAAAAAAGCATCCCGGTCTTGGCTGCACGTACAGGGAAATCATCCAGCACGCTTTGCATCTGCAGGGCCACAAACTCCGGTTCAGGGGCAAATACACCCTGCACTCCGGTGGTGTTCTGAGCGGTCAGGGCCGTGACCACGGACAGGCCGTAAACCCTGTACACGGAAAATGTCTTGAGGTCCGCCTGAATCCCGGCTCCTCCGCCGGGATCTGATCCGGCTATGGTCAATGCGCACGGCAGGGGGTTGATCATTGGTTCTGCATCTTTTTTTCAATCTTGGCCCAGGTATCCTTGAGAGAAACCGTCCTGTTGAATACCGGGCTCCGGGGGCGGCTTGCCTGATCCACGCAAAAATAACCCAGCCTTTCAAACTGCAGGAAATCCCCGGGGGCAAGCTCTTTAACAGCCGGCTCCATCATGCAGCCGTGCATCTCCTGCAGTGAGTCCGGGTTCAATGTATCATCCAGGCCAAGCCCTTTTTTCTCATCCTGCAGTGGATTGGGCCTGGAAAACAGGCGGTCATAGATGCGCACCCGGGACTTGACCGCATGAGCAGCAGATACCCAGTGCAGGGTTCCCTTGACCTTGCGCCCGTCCGGGGCATCCCCGCCTTTGGTCTCTGGATCATAGGTGCAGCGGATCTCCTTGATCATACCCGTTTCCTGATCCCTGACCACCTCCCGGCAGGTAATGAAATAGGCATACCTCAGGCGGACCTCGCGGCCCGGGGCCAGCCGGAAATACTTTTTGGGGGGATCCTCGCGGAAGTCGTCAGCCTCGATATAAATCACCCCGGAAAAAGGGATGCTGCGGGTTCCCATGCTCTCGTCTTCGGGGTTGTTTATGGCTTCCAGCTCTTCTGAGCCCTGCCCGGGATAATTGGTTATGACCACCTTGACCGGGTTCAGGACCCCCATATACCTGGGAGCCCGCCTGTTCAGGTCTTCGCGGATGCAGTATTCCAGAAGGGTCATGTCCACCACGTTGTCGCTTTTGGCCCCCCCGATAAGATCGCAGAACTTCCGGATGGAACCCGGTGTATACCCGCGGCGTCTAAGCCCGGATATGGTGGGCATCCTGGGATCATCCCAGCCCTGCACATGACCGCCCTGGACCAGCTGGGTAAGCTTGCGCTTGCTCATTACCGTGTAGTTAAGGCTCAGCCTGGCGAACTCAATCTGCTGGGGATGACATTTTACCCCGAGCTTCTCCAGAAACCAGTCGTACAGGGGCCGGTGATCCTGGAACTCCAGGGAACACAGGGAATGGGTTATGCCCTCTATGGAATCCGACAGGCAGTGCGCGTAATCATATGTGGGATAGATGCACCAGGCATCCTTGGTCCGGTGGTGTTCGGCCTTGAGGATGCGGTAGATTACCGGATCGCGCATATTGATATTGGAAGAGGCCATATCAATTTTTGCCCGCAGAACATGGGTTCCTTCTTCGAAGCTTCCCTTTTTCATTTCCTGAAAAAGATCCAAATTTTCCTGCACGCCGCGCTCCCTGTAAGGGCTGTTTTGACCCGGCCGGGTAAGGGTACCCCGGTAGCGCCGGATTTCCTCCGGACCCAGGCTGCATACGTAGGCCTGTCCCTGCTCAATGAGCTGCAGTGCATACCCATAAAACTTCTGAAAGTAATCAGAGGCATAGTAAAGATGCTCTCCCCAGTCGTAGCCCAGCCACTTTACGTCCTCAATAATGGAGTGCACGTATTCCGGGTCTTCATTCTTGGGATTGGTGTCGTCGAAACGCAGGTGACAGCGCCCGCCGTACTTTCTTGCCAGTCCGAAATTGAGGCAGATGGACTTGGCGTGGCCGATGTGCAGATAGCCGTTGGGCTCAGGGGGAAACCTGGTCACTACGGTCTCGTGCTTGCCGCTTTGAAGATCCTGCTCGATTATATCCTGAATAAAATGAGACGCATTCTGTGTATCCATAAAATCTAAAATCCCCTGGTTCCAGGTTTCAATGAAAATATTTCCTAACTATTCATTAATATTTAACCTCGAATAAAACTCTTGTCCATGACGGGCTTTCTGCTTGAGAGCACAATTTCACTCCCGGCAAAAAACTTACATCATGCGCTTAAAAATTAAATTCTCTCTCACTGATGGAAAATGAA
>PWGS01000156.1 GCA_003554505.1 Desulfonatronospira sp.
CCTCCTTGCTGACCCGCAGGGGATTTGGCCCCAGGGACTTGATTTTCTCGGTAAATTCATTGACCACCTTGGCGAACCTTGGTGCCTCTGCTGAAGATACCCAGTCCAGCCTGAACCTCTCGGGATCAATGTCCAGGTCTTCCAGTACCAGTTTTATGGCCTGCGCCCTGGCGTATGCCTTGTGATTACCATCCAGGTAATGACATTCACCAAGGTGTCAGCCCAGGACCAGGACGCCGTCGGCGCCTTTTTCCAGGGCCTCCACCACCAGGTTGGGATGAACCATCCCGGAGCACATGACCCTGATGGCACGCATATTGGGCGGATACTGCAGCCTGGACACGCCGGCCAGGTCAGCGCCGGCGTAGGCGCCCCAGTTGCAGAGAAATCCCACAATGACGGGTTCTTTATGTTCAGCCATCGTTATATCTCCTTGGTTTTTTAGACATTTTCCAGAGCCGCATGTATCTGGGCCCTTATCTGCTCATTGGTAAAACCGTGCACAAACACCCCCTGCTTGGGGCAGGTGGCTTCGCAGATGCCGCACCCCTTGCACAGGGCCTTATTTGTTTCGATCTTCTTGTGCTGAACACCCTCCACATCGTAGTCTGTCAGGCTGATGGCCCCGTAAGGGCAGGTGTCCACGCATATGGCACAGCCGTCGCAATTTTCCGTAACAAAGGACTTGATGGAATCCAGGGGCATTACAGACCTGGACAGGATGGTGGACGCCCTGGAAACCGCGGCCTGGGCCTGGGCGATGCACTCGTCCACAGGCTTGGGATAGTGGCAGAGTCCAGCCAGGAACATGCCGTCCACGCTCATGTCCACGGGCCTTAACTTGGCGTGGGCCTCCTGGAGGAATCCCTCGCTGTTGAGTCCGCACTTGTAGAGTTCCACCAGTTCTTTGTGTTCTGTAGGTACCACTGCTGAGGCCAGCACCAGGTAGCTCGGCCTTATCTCCACGTCCCGGTACAGGATGTGGTCCCTGGCCATCACCACCAGGTCGTCGCCGTCCTTACTGACTCTGGGCTTATTTTCCAGGTCGTACTGGATAAAGATGACCCCCAGTTCACGGGCCTCTTTGTACAAATCCTCCCGGGAGCCGTAGGTCCTGATATCCCGGTAAAGAACATATACAGGCATTTTGGGGTTGGCTTTCTTCAGCTTGATGGCCGAATGCATGGTATGTGTGCAGCATACACGGCTGCAGTAGGGCCTGTCCGGCTCGCGGGAGCCCACGCACTGGATGAACACGGCCCCTTTGGCCTTGTCCAGGGCGGGTTTGTGTTCGGACATCTCCCGGTCGAATTCCAGGTGGGTAAAGACACGCTCATCCTGGCCATAGAGGTATTCCTGGGGTTTGTGCTCCTGTCCCCCGGTACATACGACGGCTATGCCGTACTTGATGGCCTTTTGCTCGCCGTTTACTTCTATCTCGCTTACAAAGTCGCCCACCGCTCCCTTGTTGGCCTTGAGCCGGGCATTTTTGTATACTTTTATACTGGGGTGGTTTTCCACCTTGGAAATGAGCTCTTCCAGGTAGGGCTTTATCTGTTCCCCTCGCCAGGTGGAGGCCAGGTTCCAGGCGTTGCCGCCCAGCTTGTCCGCCTTTTCCATCAGGATGGTCTCGTATCCCTGGTCCGCCAGTCCCAGGGCGCTGACCATGCCTGAGAGACCCCCTCCGACAACCAGGGCGCTCTGGTTGACGTTTACCGAGAGGTGCTCCAGGGGCTGGAGCATGGAGGCCTTGGCCACCGCCATGCGTACCTGGTCCCTGGCCTTGTCCAGGGCCTTTTCAGGCTCCTTGCCGTGCACCCAGCTGTTCTGGTTGCGGATGTTGGCCATTTCAAAAAGGTACTCGTTAAGCCCTGCATCCTTCATGGTCTCCCGGAACAGAGGCTCGTGGGTCCTGGGAGTACAGGCCGCCACCACCACCCGGTTCAGATTGTGCTCCTGAATCTTGTCCTTGAGCATGACCTGGGTATCCTGGGAACAGGAGAAGAGATTGTTCTCCACCATGACCACGTTGGGCAGAGACTTGGAGTATTCCACAAGTTCATTGACGTCTATGGTGCCGGCGATATTGATGCCGCAGGAGCACACAAAGACACCCACCCTGGGCTCTTCTCCGGCAACCTCTTTTTCCTCAGGGAATGTTCTTTCCTGGGTAAGGGTTCCGCGCTGGCTGCTAAGGGATATGGAAGCCGAGGCAGCGGCGCAGGAAGCATCGGTTACCGACTGTGGAATATCCTTGGGCCCCTGGTAGCAGCCGCTGGCATAAATGCCGGGGACGTTGGTGGCTGACGGGGCGAAGCTGGAACTGTCCGCGAATTTGTATTTGTCCAGTTCCACTCCCAGGACCTCTGCCAGATCAACAGCCCTCTTGGAATTTTCCAGACCAACCGACAGAACCAGGAGGTCGAACTCCTCCTTGACCCTCTCCCCGGTCTGGTCGTTGAAGTACTCCACCTTTACCCCGCAGCCGTCCTGTCCGGGGTAAACAGTGTGAATGCGGCTCTGTACAAAACGCACGCCATTTTCTTTGGCCTGCTCAAAATACTTGTCGAACTCCTTGCCGTGGGTACGGATATCCATGTAGAAAATGGCCTGGTCCGTATCCCCGGTGGTGTGCTCCGCCGTTACCATGGACTGCTTGATGGCGTACATGCAGCAGACCGAGGAACAGTAGCCGTTATCGCACCTGTTTATATTTCTGGAGCCTACGCACTGCAGCCAGGCTATCTTCTTGGGCTCACTGCCGTCTGAGGGCCTGGTGAGATGTCCCATGCATGGACCATTGGAGGAGAGAAGCCTCTCATACTCCATGCTGGTGACCACGTCCTTGAACTGGGAATAGGCATAGGTATCAAACGCGGAAGGGTCAAAAGGCTTGAATCCCGGGGTCAGGATGACCGAACCTACGTTTATATCCTTGATCTCGTCCTGGAAATCCTGATCCAGGTCAATGGCCCCGGTGGGGCAGTACTTTTCACAGGCCCGGCATTTGCCCTTGCCTTTTTCGCCCTTGTTGCCGCCCTTGACGAAAAAGATACATGTCTCCTTTTCAATGGCGTACTTAAGGGGTACGGTCTGGCCGTACTTGATGTATGCCGATTTGCGCTTGTCCAGCCCCTCATTGAACTCGTCGGGGACTTTCTTGGGGCACTTTTCCGCACACAGGTTACAGGCTATACATTTGTCCATGTCAATAATGCGCGGCTTCTGACGCACCTTGACGTTGAAATTACCTTCCCGGCCGCTGATTCCTTCCACCTCGGCCAGGGTCAAAAGCTCGATATTCAAGTGCCGACCGCACTCGACCAGTTTAGGCGAGATAATTCACATCGCACAATCGTTGGTGGGAAAAGTCTTGTCCAGCTGAGCCATGGCCCCGCCTATACCGGAAGACTTTTCCAAAAGATAAACATAATACCCGGCATCAGCCAGATCCAGGGCTGACTGGATACCGGCGATTCCTCCGCCGACAACCATGACCGCGCCTATTTTTTCCGCGCTCATTCTTGACCCCCTTTGCCAAATGGTAATGAGTTATAAAAAGTACTCCATTTCCTTTTTTTATTTGTTATAACATGCACAAGCATACATAAGTCAAGAGTTGTTTTAACAAAAATTAAATTACAATGATCAAGTAAAACAAATAGTTAAAACCCATGTTACGCTTGCAGAAAAAATATAACCCGGGTTCTTCTTTTGGACATGAAATATTTGCCCTGCCGGAAACATATATCTACTATTAGTAACCGATATTATTTAAAAAAATTTCTGACGCCCTCTCCGCAGAGAGAACCCTGCTCTGCCCGCATAAAAAAAATGTATAACACGCGCATCAGACACTAATTCCTTGCTCTCTGAGCTATTCTAAAATAAAATGAATACACTTCCAGGAAGCTTTAAAAAAATCATTTCATAACCTGCAGTCAGGCACAACCAAAAAACACCAAAAAGTACAGGGAAGCAGAACATGAGACGACTTCTTTTCAACTACCTGATCATTTTTTTGATTATTACAGCAACAGGGCTGGCTGCTGCGTGTGCCCCGCGCAAGGTTCATCCCCCCACTCCACCTCCGAAGATTGAACAGCCCCGGAAAGATACTCACCAGCCGGAGCAGCCGGCTGCTGAACTGGACAAGGAGCGGAAATACACCGTCCTGGGGCAGACCTACACCCCGCTGTCAACTTCCGAGGGGTTTGAAGAAGAAGGTATTGCTTCCTGGTACGGACCCAAGTTTCACGGCAAAAAAACCGCCAGCGGAGAAGTCTACAACATGTACCAAGCAACTGCAGCCCACAGAATACTGCCCATGCATACTAAGGTGGAGGTGACCAACCTGGACAACGGCAAAAGCATCAGGTTAAGGATTAATGACCGCGGTCCTTTTGTGGATGACCGCATCATAGACCTTTCCATGGCGGCAGCCAGGGAACTGGATATGATAGGACCGGGCACCGCCCCGGTGAGGGTCAAGGCTGTGGGCAGCGCCCCCAGGGATGAGCTGCCCGGCATCTTCTATGTTCAGGTGGGGTCCTTTACCACCAGGGATAACGCTGAAAACAAAAAGGCCCGGGTTAAGGAAATGGGATACAGCCGGACACGCCTGCAGAAAAATGATTCCGGCGGCCAGACCGTGTGGCGTGTACAGGCCGGTCGTTTCGAAAACGTGGGCCAGGCGGAAAAAGCCAGGGACAGCCTCAGGGAAAGTTACCCGGAAGCCTTTATTATTGCCGATTGATCTCTGAGCGGAATTTGCGCGACAACCTGAAAACCACTACTTTCCGCCCGGGAAGAATAATAGCCTCGCTGGTCTGTGGATTGCGGCCCTTTCTGGGCTTTTTGTCATAGGTCTCGAACTTGCCGAAACCGCTTATAAGCAGGGAGTGATCCTTTTTTATGGCCTTTTTAATAATGTCCAGCAAATGTTCAATCTGCCCCTTGACCTCTGAGCGCTTGCGTTCGCTTTGCTCGTAAACCCTGTCCACCAGATCCGACTTGGTTAGGGTGTTGACCATATACCTCCCTCCTGTGTTTTTTTGCCGGGGCTGTAAAAACCCTGACAGAATTGGCTGTGCTGGAAATACGCGGATATGATCCTGAACTGAACCGGAGTCATGAGAGTGCAGAAGAGATTTTCCGGGCAAAATCCTGCATCTCTTCATTGCTGTCATACTTGTATTGAGGCCAGAGCTGCAGACCGTCCCCATGGAAACGGGGTATCAGATGCCAGTGGGCGTGCATTACCACCTGACCCGCGGCCTGGAAATTGTTCATGCCGACATTGAAGCCGTCGGC
>PWGS01000300.1 GCA_003554505.1 Desulfonatronospira sp.
CAAGGCCATGTACATGGCCAAAACCATGGGCGGCAACAGATATGTGATCCACTGCAACGATACGGCCGGCCGGGAAAACCAGCCAGAGCCCTCCTGTGAGGATACAGTGAAAAACGGCTGAGCCCCGGTCATCATTTTTTTCTCCGCCTGCTCACTGCTTTTTTACACAAGCAAGGCATTATTTTTCCTGGTTTAATGATATTCAACACATTCACGGTGACCTTTTACCCTGAAAAGCAGCTTATTTGTTCTCTAAGCAAGGCTTCGCTCCAGTGCTTTGCACTGCGTGATGCGGGCAAATGCCCCGGGGTGCTGTTAGTACCCGGGCAATCCTCTGGCTGGCGCGGCCGTCCCAGAGTTCGGGCACTGCGCAAGGATTGAGATCTCCGGCCAGGATACGGTCTGCTGCTTTGCGCAAGAGAGCCATGTCCCGGCCCACGAGCATGTTGCTGCCGCACTCCAGAGTCACGGGCCGCTCGGTGTTCTCCCGCAGGGTCAGGCAGGGGATGCGCAGGGCGGTGGTTTCCTCCTGCAGTCCGCCGCTGTCTGTGAGTACCATCGAGGCATCCTTCCAGAGATAGAGAAAATCGTCATAGCCCAGGGGAGGAAACAGGATGACGCCGCTTTCAATGGGGCCGGACAGCTTTTCTGGATCCCGCATACCCCGCATGAGCCCGAACTCTTCCAGTCTGGCCCTGGTCCTGGGATGGCAGGGAAAAACCACAGGAATCTTCCGGCAGATATCCTGCAATGCCTGAATTACAGGCTCCAGATCCTCGCGGCGGTCCACGTTGGAGGGCCTGTGCAGGGTAAAACAGGCGTACTGCCGGGGAAGCCCGGCCTTGAACTCCATAATTTCCCGGCTGGCTCCGGATCTGCTCAGCCGCTCCAGCTGGTGGAACAGGTTGTCGATCATTACATGGCCTACAAAATGAATCGCCTCTGGCGGCTTGCCCTCCTGGAGCAGATTCTTGGTGCCGCGTTCTTCCGTGGTGAAGAAAATATCCGTAATGGCATCTGTAGCCAGGCGGTTGATCTCCTCGGGCATGGACCGGTCTCCGGAGCGCAGACCGGCTTCCACATGAGCCAGGCATATGCCCATTTTTTTGGCCACCAGGCCGGCGGCAACGGTAGAGTTGACATCGCCCACCACCAGGACCATGTCCGGCTGCTCAACAGTGCAGACTTTCTCGAATCTGACCATGATGGCCGCGGTCTGCCGGGCATGACTCCCGGAGCCCACCTTCAGATTGTAGTCCGGCCTGGGAATATCCAGCTCGTCAAAAAAAGATCCGGACATGTTCCGGTCGTAATGCTGGCCTGTGTGCACCAGTAAAGGTGCAACACTCTGGGAATATTTTTGCCGCAGCTCCCGCAGAATAGGGGCAATCTTCATGAAGTTGGGTCTGGCCCCGGCCACAAAAACAACCTTTTGCATGAGCATGGATCCTTTTGAAATCCTTAATATTTTGGCTGACACAATGTAAACATAAGCAGAAAGATATAACTTCCTGAACAAAAATCAAAAAGAGCAATAACAGATGCGTCTGCAAAAAGCCTCTTTTGCAGACGCAGTTGACAGTTGACCACGCTAAGAGGCGTGGCAGGCAGGAAAAATCAAAGAGTTAGAAAAATACGTTCAGGGACCAAAATCAACTTTTCGACTTTTTGCAGGTGCGTCATAAATACTATAGTTCAAATCAAGCATTAAGAGAAATAAGTTCATGAAAACAAAAATTCTGATTGAAAATTCAACATTGGTAAGACGTGGACTAAAAAATAGTCATATGAAAGCAGATTCATCATGCAGCAAAATTCTGAGCATGTCGCATTATTTTCGAATAACTGCTTCAACAGTGCTTTTTTTATTTATCCTGTTGTTTGCTTGCTACGCTTTAGCTCACAAAGAAATGCAGAAAATAAATGCGTTTATATCCACTCAAGGTCATATTTCCTGCCAGACTGATGCTCAGGTAAAAAATCTGCAGGACTTAACTCTTGAAGATGCATCCGGACAAATCAAAATTGCAGGGTCAATAAATTTTCCCGGACTGGCCTACCTGGAAAATCAGGCAAAATTTTCTGACACCCGCTATGTGTCAGTCGACGGCTCCAACGACAATCCCGGCACTCAGAACCAGCCCTGGAGGTCTGTTCAGTACGCTGTAGACAGGGCCGCGCCTGGTGCTGTTATTCGACTGGAACCTGGAACATATCATGAACAGGTGCTGATCACTGGATCCGGCAGGCAAAATGCTCCCATTACCATTGAGGGCGCCCGGGACAGCCAGGGCAAACGCCTTTCCAGAATAGATGCCGGAGAAAGAGTTGATCCCGACACCTGGGAGCCTGCCCCGGAAGTCGGCCCCAACGTCTATAAAAACCAGAGCCTTCCCTTTGAACCCCAGATCCTTACTGTTGATGACCAATTCCTGGCCCACGTACACCGGGTTCATGACGGTTCAGCCTTCCCATTCGGTTCAGCCATGGAGGTCATTGCCTGGCCTGAAGACCATCGTCTGGCTGAACGCCCTCTCCTGGTGACTCGCCGCATAGGCCAGGGCTTCCGCTTCTGGGATGCCCTTGGCGGCCTGTACGTCCATCACCCTGACCAGGAAAAAGGCATAACTTATCTGCGCCTGACAGAAAAAGCAGGAGAAACTGATCCCCGCAAACGCAACGACATTGCCGTTTCCGACGGAGGCCCGGCCATCAACATCGACAATGCCGCACACATCGTCATCAAGGGCATTGAGGTGACTCAAGGCAACACCGGCATAAAAATCCATGGTCAAGGCTCCAGGGACATTCTCATAGACGACTGCTTCATAACCCATGGCCGGGCAAGGGTTGAGATCACTGACCAGGCTTCTGACATTACTGTCCGTGATTCTCATCTGACCATGGGGTTTCATGGGACTGCACCTGGAGCCTGGAGTCTGGGAAATGACATGGATGTTGCAGCAAGAGAATTTCTATATCGCTTTTTCAAATATGCACACGGAACCGGCGCTGTTTCCGACGATCGATCCGTCCAAGTTAGAGGAGCGTCAGAAGCTATCACTGTTAAGAATTCTCTCCTGGAAGAGGGACTTATCGGGATCAGTTCGTCTTCCAACCGCAAGCTGACTGTAAAGAACAACGCGATCCACGGATTTTCCAGTTCCGGGATGGGGCTGAGTGCCGGCACGCTGGATGCAAAAATCCATGACAACCTGATACACGACTGCAATATCAATATCCGCCTGCACCACCTGAATTCTCCAGGTGGAGAGGGACATAGAGCCTATATATTCCGGAACCGAATGTTCCAATGGAAAGAACCAGGCGGTCGGCACTTTTTTGCCCACGGGATCCCTGGGGTAGAAGAAGCACATCCTGAGCCAGAGATTTTTATTTACCACAACACCATGGTTGGAGGTGGTCCGAGCTTCAACCTCAACCGGCGGGTGGGAGCCACTCCTGAAATCAAGTTTGTAAATAATATCATCAATACCAGCCGCCACCCATATATTGCAGGTGAAGAACTGTCGCAAAATAAAGACGCCCTAGGTTTGTTCGACTACAACTGGCTGGGAGGGCCGTTTCGGATCAGGGATAAACCCGCCTGGTTCGGTGAAAATAATGTTGTTGAGAGGGGAGGCTCCCCATGGTCCTTTGATGATCTGCCCGATTTCCGTCTCCCGGAAAGACACAGGGCAATTGAGGCTGGCATTGACATCTCACAAGACTTCACAATCGATGACCAGACCTACGCCCCGCTACCCGGAATACAAAAGAATTATTTTTATGGAAAAAGACCAGACATTGGAGCTGTCCAGCATGAATAATCCTGGCAGTGTATGCCGAACCTGAATATCATTAACGATATTCAATTTATTAAACAAACTTGATGTTGATCAAAATACGGAACACTTTTATGCCAGTAAAGGTAAATACCCCGTTGTTCTTCCGAATTTGTATTTAATATAAATCAATGTGGATATATTCCAAAACATTACGCTCACCATGGCAGCAACAGCAGATCCATAAATTCCGTATTGCGGGATAAGAAGCAGGTTAAGTATAACATTAGCCAGGGCTGCAATACACACAATATTTCTGAACATATTCTGGTTTCCGGTCATATTCATGAAGTAGCCTGTAGCGCCTGCAACTGAATGTACAAATTGGCCCAGGACCAGGATCACAAGAGCTGGATAAGCCACTGCGAAGTCAGGGCCAAAAACTGTTTGAAGAATTGGCTTGCCGAAAACCAGAAAACCCAGCAAAACAGGGGTAGTGGACCAGAAAACCAGCTTGGCGGATTTCTTGGCAATATAGAAAAGATCATCTATTTTACCGGAATGATACAACTCGGAAAACTTGGGAGCAGCCATGGAATTTATGGCTGTAAGAACAAAAGAGGTCAAGGTGGCCAGTTTTACTGCAATGGAGTAATATCCCCCCTCTGCCTCTGGCCGGAACATACCCAGCATAAGCACACCTGTCTGCCCTATGATGAACATCATGGTGGAGGTCATCAGCATAGGCAGAGAAATAGTAAGGATATCCTTCATGGGCATTGGCTGCTGCAAATCCCCGGGAATTGACTTTTGTTTGAAAACCCGGTTCATGATCCAAGCCCCAACCAGTGCGGTGACGACAAAAGATCCAAGCAGAGCATAGACAGGGTTATTCTGGTGGAAGAAAAGAAATGTTATGGGGAGAAGAAGAAGGAGTTTTGAAAGCTGAGGAAGAAGCTGCATGAAGGCAAATGCCCTGATCAGACGCAGACCGCGCACAGCCTGCTGATTCAAAAGCATCAAAGACTTGAAGACAATGAACACTGCAGCCAGAGCAAAGTAAAACTGCAGGTGCGGTTTGGAAAAAACTGTCTCAGCGATAAAGCCGGAACAGGCAAATAAAATTCCGCCAAGTATAATGGATACACTGCCTACAAAATACTGGGTTTTGCGGTAGACGGTGAAAGCGGATCCAGGAGAATATCTGGCGATATGTTCCGGTATCAGGCGCAGAATTGAAGTATTTGTGCCCAGGACGGAAAAAATTGTAGTCAGTATAAAGAAAGATTGCAGGATGGAAACTATACCCAGGACATCAGCACCGTACATCCTGGCAATAATAATCATGGTCACAAGACCTAAGGCTGTGGCAATGACTTTGGCTCCAAGAGCCCAAATAGAACCTGTCAGTATCTCATAAAATTTGGTATCTGCAAATAAATTATTTATCTTTTTCCTAAAGAAGTTAAACATTAAATTGAATCCGTAATTCTAACGCATTA
>PWGS01000266.1 GCA_003554505.1 Desulfonatronospira sp.
TCAGATATGGAAAAGCCCCTGGCCTTGGCCAGGGACATGCTGGGAGAGATTCCTGCGGACTCCCTGTGGCTTCCGTACCTGGGAGAGACCCTGGACAGCGGCATAGCCACTCTGTTTGCCCAGGAGATCATGCAGGGGATACGCTACGTAACAGGTCCGCCGCCGGCTCACGGCATATACCTGGGTGCGGCTGATGACGCTATTATGCGCCAGCGCGGGGTGGAATTCGTGGATGGCAGCGCTCCCGGCTTTGCTGCTGTAGTTGGAGCAGCACCGGATAATGAAACCGCGGTAAAGATAGCCAGGGAACTGCAGCAGAAGAGCCTGTATGTATTTATGGCCGGCAGCACCAACGGGGTATGTTTCGCTGACCAGCTGGCCCAGGAGGGTGTGCAGCTGGGATGGGACACCCGCCTGGTTCCATTTGACAACGAAGTGCACGGCCAGGTCTATTCCCTTGGTTTTGCCGCCAGGGCGGCCATGTCCTTCGGGGGGGTCAAGCCCGGGGATTTCAAGAATATCTTGAGATACAACAAACAGCGTATTTTTGCCTTTGTCATCGCCCTGGGCGAGGTGGACGACGAGAAGTACGCCACCGCTGCCGGAGCCATCAGCTATGGATTTCCCACCATTGCGGACACGGATATTCCGGAGATCCTGCCCACAGGCATCTGCACCTACGAGCACGTGGTATCTTCCATACCCCACGACAAGATTGTCCAGAAGGCCATCGAGGTGCGCGGACTCAAGGTGACCGTTACCGAGATTCCCATCCCTCTGTCCTACGGACCGGCCTTTGAGGGCGAGCGGGTACGAAAGGACGATCTTTTCGCCGAGTGCGGGGGGCGTAAGTCCACCTGCTGTGAACTTCTGCGCATGCGGGAGATGGAAGAGGTTGAAGACGGCCGCATAGAAGTCGTGGGTCCTGACCTTGATGAACAGGAGCCTGTGGTGGTACTGCCCCTGGCAATAGTGGTGGACGTATCCGGGCGCAAGATGCAGAAAGATTTCGAGCCCATCCTGGAAAGGCAGTTTCACCATCTGATAAACAGCGCCGAAGGCATCATGCATATCGGCCAGAGAGACATTACCTGGATCCGCATCAGCAAGCAGGCCATAGAAAAGGGCTTCAAGCTGAGGCATATAGGCGACATCCTGCACGCCAAGCTTTTGTCCGACTTTCCATCCATTGCGGACAAGGTGCAGGTGACCCTTTACACAGAAGAGGACAAGGTCAACGAAATTCTGCAGGAGGCCCGGACCATGTATAATGAGCGCGACGAGCGCCTGGCCGGTCTCAAGGACGAGTCAGTGGACACGTTCTATTCCTGCAGCCTCTGCCAGTCCTTTGCGCCCAATCATGTCTGCGTCATCACCCCCGAGCGTCTGGGCCTGTGCGGGGCCTACAACTGGCTGGACGGACAGGCCTCCTACGAGATTGATCCTTCCGGACCCAACAAACCCGTACCCAAGGGCGAGATCATAGATGCCCACAAGGGTGAGTGGCAGGGAGTCAACGAATTTATAGCTCAGGCCTCCAAGGGCAACCTGGAAAGGCTCAAAGCCTACAGCATTCTGGAAGATCCCATGACCTCCTGCGGCTGTTTTGAATGCATTGTGGCCCTGCTGCCCGCTGCCAACGGAGTTATGGTGGTGGACCGGGACTTTTCCGGCATGACCCCCAGCGGGATGACCTTTTCCACCCTGGCCGGAATGGTGGGCGGCGGTATCCAGACCCCGGGCTTTCTGGGGGTGGGCAAATTTTACCTGGGCAGCGACAAGTTCATCTCTGCCGAGGGTGGATTCAAGCGTCTGGTATGGATGCCCTCCCACCTCAAGGAACGGCTGCGTTCCATGCTGCAGGCCCAGGCCGAAAAGGTGGGCGAGCCTGATATGCTGGATAAGATCGCCGATGAGACAGTGGCCACCACAGAGATGGAGGTTCTGGAATACCTGGAAAAGGTGGGACATCCGGCTCTGGGCATGGACCCCATGATGTAGAATCAGCAGATATAATCTCCAGAAGTAATTTTTAAATAAATCCGGAGGGATTAGAGATGGATAAGCCCGTAAGAAGTGCAAATGAAGCCGCCGAAGCAATTGTAAGGTGGAGCGACGAGCAGGATATAAGCATATGCTTTGACAAGGCCGGCAAGATGAAGTCCTGTCCAATAGGTTCATCAGGGGCATGTTGTTCCAACTGCCATGTTGGCCCCTGCAGGGTCACTGGCTCCAATGCCGAAAAAGAGGCCACAGGAGTATGCGGGGCAACCCTGCCCAGTATTGTGGCCAGGAATTTTCTGCGAAAAGTTGTATCAGGCTGCGCAGCCCACTCGGACCATGCCCGGGACATGGCCTTTACTCTGCTGGCTGTAGCCACCGGGGAGGCCAAAGATTTCAAGATATCTGACGAAAACAAGCTTTTTAAGATGGCCGATATCCTGGAAATCCAGCACCAGGGGCGCGAGGCCATGGAAGTGGCCAAAGACGTGGCCACTACTCTGATTGATGATTTCGGCCGTCAGAGGGGCGAGATAAACTACCTCAAGCGAGCCCCCCGGAAGACCCAGGAAAGATGGAAGAAATGGGGGGTCGTACCCAGGGGGGTGGACCGGGAAGTATGCGAGGGCATGCATCGCACCCATATGGGGGTGGATCACGACCCGGACAACCTGCTCCTGAGCGCCGTCAGGGTAGCGCTGGCTGACGGATGGGCCGGGAGCATGATCTCCACGGATATATCAGACGTTTTATTCGGCACTCCCCGGGCAATGAGGGGCAGGGCCGGATTCGGCATGTTCAAGGACGACGAGGTCAACATAGTGGTGCACGGACACGAGCCCACCCTGGCGGAGATGATCGTGGTCATGGCCGACGACCCGGAGATGCAGGAATACGCACGCTCCAGGGGGGCTGCCGGAATAAACCTGGGGGGCATGTGCTGTACCGCCAACGAGATCCTCATGCGCCACGGCATCCCCACCGCCGGAGGGTTCACCAACCAGGAACTGGCCATTTTAACCGGCAAGGTGGACGCCATGACCGTAGACGTGCAGTGCATCATGCCGGCCCTGGTCAAACTGTCCGAAAGGTTCCACACCAAGGTGGGGACCACTGCGGACAAGGCCAAGTTTACCGGCGCGGTGCACGTAAGCTACGACGAGCACAGGGCCGCTGAGATCGCCAAAGAGATCATCAGACTGGCGGCGGACAATTTTCCAAATCGCAAGAAAACCGGCTATCCAGCCACTGACCAGCAGGACCTGGTGGGAGGATTTTCCCAGGAATATATCGAGTACATGCAGGGAGGCCGCATGCGGGCCTCTTTCAGACCTCTCAACGACGCCATCCAGGTGGGTCGAATCCGGGGTGTGGTGGGCCTTGCCGGGTGTGACAATCCCAGGGTCCCGGCCCAGGGTCTGCACCGCTACCTGGCCAAAGAATTCATCAAGTCCGACATACTGGTGGTTTCCACCGGATGCGGCTCTCACGCCTGCCAGGCCGCCGGGTACATGACCCCGGAAATGGCCATGGAACATGCCGGCCCTGGTCTCAAGGAGGTGTGCGAAGCCATAGGCATTCCCCCCATCCTGCCCCTGGGGTCCTGCGTGGACAATTCCAGGATACTGACCATCCTGTCCGCCATGGCCGAAGAAGGCGGTCTCTCCGAGGAGATCGGAGGCATGCCCGGAGTAGGTATTGCCCCTGAATGGATGTCCGAAAAGGCCCTGGCCATCGGTACCTATTTCGCCGCCTCCGGGGTGCCGGTTATCTTTGGCGGAGAATCCCCTGTAGGGGCAAGTGAAGAGGTCACCAGGATCATGACCCAGACCTGGAATGAGAGATTCAAGGGGGCGTTTCACTTCGAGCCCGACCCGGAAAAGATTTTCGACATGGCCGTGCAATACATTGATGCCGCCCGGGAGAATCTGAAGCTCAAGAAGTACGAGCCAGGCAAGTTCGGCGTGGAAAGGGTGCTCATGGATATGGCCTCCAGGCGCGAGAGCAGTGTATAGGTCTTTAAGCGAGTATGAGCAAGTCATGCACCAGGACTTTGAACCTAAAAGTATAACAGAGGACAAGTATCTATGAAGCTGGAAGACTTGAACTTTGATGAGAAGATGAGCGAACTTGGAGCCATCATCGGTGAGGAGGAAAGAAAAAGAGGCGTACTCATTCCGGCCCTGCACCAGATTCAGAACAAGACCGGCTACCTCCCGCCGGAGGAGCTTCAGGAGCTTTCCCTGTCCCTGGGCATTCCTCTGGTCGAGATATACAGTGTGGCCAGCTTCTATAAGTTGTTTCACTTCAAACCCAGGGGCAGAAAGATTGTCAAGGTATGCTTCGGAACAGCATGCTATGTAAGGGGAGCCAGGGTGGTCCTGGATTCTTTGTCTGAAGAGTTCAGTGTCAAGGACGGGGAAACTACCAAAGATCTGGCCATGACTTTGGAGACCGTGGGCTGCGTGGGATGCTGCGGTCTGGCTCCTGTAGTCACCTGCAACGAAGAGGTCGTCGGCGAAATAGACGGCAGGAAGCTTGATGAATTCATCGATTCCGTAAAGAAGGAATGATCAGCTGCACATTCCCCGGCAGAAAACAACAACTTTCATCCACTGGCCGAATACACCAAGGAGCAGTTTTGATGGAGAGGCTTAAGAATATAAAAGAGTTCAAATCCCTGAAGGACTCTCTGTGTCTGCAGAAAGGCGGAGCCAGAGTCAGAGCTTCTGTATGCTGCGGCTTGCCCTGCACTGCACTGGGCTCTCAGGAGATCGCCCGGGAGTTGTCTGATGAGGCCGCCAGGCAGGGGGTAGAGGTTGATATAGTCAAAACCGGCTGTCAGGGTCTGTGCCAGAAAGGTCCCCTGATGCAGGTAGAGCCGCACGGGTATTTTTACCAGAAAGTAAAGCCGGAACGTGCCGGAGAGATGGTTTCCAAAACCCTGGGCAGCGGTCAGCCTGTGCGGGAATTTCTTTACCGCGAGTCTTATCTGGACGAGGTAAAAGAACAGATTCAGGATGTACCCTTTTACAGCAAGCAGGTCAAAATCGCTCTGCGCAACACCGGGAAGGTGGATCCCCATGACATTCACCAGTACATAGCCGCCGGAGGATTCAAGGCCGTGGAAAAGATGTTTTCCAGAATGAGCCCTGATGATGTCCTGGAGGAAGTCAAAAAGGCCAATCTCAGGGGCCGTGGAGGGGCCGGGTTCCCGGCCGGGTTTAAATGGGCGCATACCAAGCGTTCCGGCAAGGGGGTGCCCAAGCTGGTGATTGCCAA
>PWGS01000272.1 GCA_003554505.1 Desulfonatronospira sp.
CAGATACGGCAAGACTCAGCACTCTTCGAGCACAGTGTTTACCATGAAAATGATGATCCGGCTATAGCCCTGATTTCAGGTCCGGATGATTATTCAGTCAGAGCTGAGGAGATTCTTTCTGACGGACTTCGAGAGCGCAGTGGATGGACTGTCAAGGAACCGAAGAATGATCACGATAGCTGCCCGGATTCGTGGCAGGAGTGGCTATTGCAACCGACAAATGGCATAATGAATGCCTAAACCTTTATCTTAAACAGTCAGCAGTTGTTCTTCCTCAGACGGTTCTGGCTGAGGTGGCCTACCTGATTACACGTGCAGGTGGTAACCTGGTCATGTCAAAATTTTTAAAAAATTTTTCCAGAACCAAATATCGGTTAATGGCTCTTGATTCAGCTGACATCTCCCGTTCTGCAATATTGCTCGAGCAATATGCTGATACCAGGATTGATTTTGTAGACTCCACTGTTGTAGCTATGGCTGAAAGATTGAATATACAGACCATTCTTACCACTGACCATCGTGATTTTCTGATTGTACGTCCACAGCACATAAACAGCTTTGATATTCAACCCAACCTGTAATAAGCCTCCTCGCGCTCTGACAGCGGTCCAGGTTATAGTTTACCAGCCAATTCCTGCAATAGTGGCTTTGTTCGGGCCGGACCCAGCCAAAGGTCGGCAGGCAACGGCTCCATCATGCGCCTGGCTCCCATACCCATGAATTATTACTCTGACATTGATCAGGCTGAGCACATGGCCGGACAAAGCTCCAGGACAACCCACGGGGCGGAGGAATGCATAGATGCGTGCAGACTTCTGGGCAGGATGATGGTCAGGGCTCTATCAGGGCGGAGCAAAGAAGAAATACTCCTGGCGGACAGGGACTCTTTTTCGGGAAGCCAAAAAATTACAGCCATTGCCAGGGCAGGGTACCTGGAAAAGGACGAGTCGGATCTTTATGGAACCGGATACGTGGTCCAGAGCCTGGAAGCGGCCCTGTGGTGTTTTGCCGGGTCCGTTTCATTCAGAGATGCAGTCCTGCGGGCCGCCAATCTAGGAGATGATGCAGACCACAGCGGCTGTCTGCGGCCAGCTGTCCGGGGCATATTACGGCCTTGACGGCATCCCCCGGCACTGGACTGAAAAACTGGCCATGAAGGAAAAAATCCTTGAACTTTCGGACAGGCTTTACGCAAAAAAGACCCCTGGTGAGTAATCTTGAAAACGACAGAGAAGATAAAGGCACAATATGTTAAAGCAATTGTTTGTAAGGCGAAGAGCCATCCGGACTGGTCGGAAAGCATTGCTGTTGGCTCCAGGGCCTTACATCCCTCATTTCGAGGCCGAAAAGGGCAGTTTAAGCCCAAAAAAGGCTGTTTTTGGAATATATCTCATGTAAAGTCAGGATAAATAGTCAGGTCCACCCGGAAGAACGGAAGAACACAGGCTCACATCCCCTGAATGGATACAGAAGCCCTGTCCTGGACAGGCCAGGCCGGCAAACAGATTCAAGATATGTTGTTGACATTTACTCAATGTAATGAGTGAAAAACTCAATATCTTGAGTAAATGGCAAGTGTCTGTCTGAAAGCATATTCATCCTGCCTCATCTTTTCAGGGGCTGCCTCACCCTGTGGGTGGCGAGGTTCCAGGCGATGCCGGGCAAAAGCTTCAAGACTCCATGCTTTCGGAATTTGTTCGTCAGCTTAAGGACCTGCCGGGTACTGTAAAAGTCCCGATAGAGCCGGCGTCGCAGCTTCCTTAGCTTCTTGGGAGGGCAGTGGTCTGAATAGATCTTGCCTTTGGGGCTTATGTGATAGCCCGGGGTCTGGGCCACCAGTTCATCCAGTCCGGAATACGGACTGTTGCGCAAGGTGGAGAGGGAGATGGAATCCATGCCGATTTCCCTGGCAAAGGGTGCTGTCTGGAGCATTTCGTCTTCGCTTTCGCCGATGTTGCCAAGTATAAAATAGCCGTGCTTGATCATGGTGCTTTTCTTAAGAACATCGCAGTACCTGCGGATCTGCCGGGTGGTAAATCCTTTGCGCATGGCCTTGAGGGTTTTGTCGTGAGCCGATTCGATGCCCAGCAGGAGCACTGCGAAGCCAGCCTGTTCCATTTTCCGGATCCCTTCTGGATGCCTGGCGATTTCCAGCCTGGCGTTGATCACGTATTTTTTCTTTATACCCCTTTTAAGCAGCAGGTCGCAGATATGCTCCACCCGGGACATATCATGGGTGAACAGGTCGTCGGTAAAGGCCACTACAGGGGCGCTGATGCTTTCCAGTTCATCCACCACGCTTTCAGGAGACCTGGCGGTCCATTTGCGTTTGACGCCCCAGGGATTCCTGTTGAAGGAGCAGAAGGTGCAGTTGAATGGACATCCCCGGGATCCGGAGAGCATATCCACCTCCAGCCCTGTACCGAGTCCCTTTAGCTGCACGTCGTATTTCTGCCTCCGCCTGCTCCTGCAGGGCTGCAGCCTGTCCGGTATGGGTCCGGGTGCACGGTTGGGATTATGGATGATCCTTTCACCCCGCCTGAAGCTGAGTCCGCTGATTTGCTCCCAGGGGGCCTGGCTGCAGATTTCAGACATGGTTTCTTCGCCGTCTCCCCTGACCACTGCATCAAGACAGGGTATCTGTTCCATCCACTGGTCCGGAGCTTCTGTAGCGTGTCTGCCCCCGGCTATAAGCGTTATTCCCGGGTCTATAGAAGAAATTTCCCCGGCAACAAACTTTATTTCACGGTCCCAGTTTACAGAAAAGCACACCAGGTCTGTGCTGCTTTTGATAAAATCAGCAGCGTGGCAGGGCTCCCTTCTGAGGTCCACAATCTCGACCTCGGAGGCGAAGGGTTCAATGATCGAGGCTATATGTTCCAGTCCCAGGGGAGGCAGAAAGCCCAGCTCTTTGAGTTCTCTACGATAAGGATATACGCAGAGCACATGCCTGTAAGGCCTGGGTCTTCCCCCTCCGGGGTTTGTGAGAGGGGGTGATTCTTCAGACAATATGGGTCCGCCTTCAGCAAAGGTTTATGCCGGTGTTGAAAGCTAAATGGTCCGCAGCAAGGTTTTAGGGATAGTTTTGCCAGTTCATGGCCTTGATGTAAATCGCAGATTGGAGAAATAAAATGGCCGGTATGTAATACCTGGAGGGGTGTATTTTATAAAAACAGCAGGCCTGAGGTCTTAGTTTCTTTTGTCCAGCGCTGCAGAGCGCTTCAATAATGCTGGAGAGAATCCGGCAATGTCGCTTCCAGATATAGTATTTCCGGGGCTTTCATTCTGCATGCCGGCCATGCCGGATTTTCCAGGGATTGTGTCCCTGTCTCCACCTTATTCATATTGAAAATTAATCGATGATCGATTATTCGACACTTAAATGATGTGACTGCAAAAAGTCATTTTTGCAGTCACAGAGGTCCCCGGTGAAACACCTATCTTCGATAGGGAGCCCTTCCGGCTGTTTCATCACGCCGCAGGCGTGACAAGCAGTAAAAACAAAGAGTTAGGTCACGCGAAGACGCGTGATTGATTCCTGAATGATTCATTTCCCGACTTTTTGCAGGTGCATCTGATATGTTCTAAAAAAAACCGTTATCCGGTTTTATCAGGTCGACACCACCCGGCTGGCAGCGTCTTTCAGCTGTCGCCCCAGGGGGCTGTCGTTATGTACTTCTCTTTCCACATTGGATATGCCCTTAAGTACAGTGGAATGCCTGCGGTTAAACCTTCTGCCGATGTCCTTCAAGGACTTATCAGTGTGCTTCCTGGCAAGATAAAAGGCCAGGTTCCGGGCCTGGACATGCTGCTTCTTTCGGCTCTTGGAGCATATTTTTTCCATTGGCAAATCAAACACCCGACATACAGACTTGATTATTTCTTCCAGGCCCGGACTCTGTTCCTGCTGGTGGTAGTTTTTCAGGACATCAAGGGCCATTTGCATTGAGACTCTTTCCTTGAGCAGCCTGGCCTTAAGCGCCAGGTTGTTTATGCAGCTCTCCAGCTGGCGGATATCCGTCTGGATGCGCTCCGCCAAAAGGTGAGACACATCCCGGGGTATACTTATCTGGTGATGGGAGGCCTTCCTGTTGATAATTTCATAACGAGTTTCCAGGTCTGGTTTATCAATTACAGCCATAAAGCCCTGGCACAGTCTGGATACAATGCTTGAGTCCAGGTCATTTAACTCCTTGGGGAGGAAGGAGCTGCTCAGAACCCCTTTTTTGCCCTGGCTTTGCAGAGCATTAATGGTGGATAGAAATTCTCCCTGAATCTTTTCTTTGCCCTGGAAAAAATGGATGTCCTCAAGCATCAGAACATCTAACTTATCCCGGTACTTTGCCTTGAACTGTTCCACTTGTCTGGATTTAATAGCCTGAATAAGCTGGCAGGCAAACTCTTCAGAGCTTAAATATGCGATACGCGGGTTGTTTTTATTGCTTGCCTCCACCAGGTTGTTGCCCATGGATTGCACCAGGTGGGTTTTGCCCAGGCCGGTGGAGGAGCAAAGAAAGATCTGGTCCGACGACAACTGTTCACGGCAAAAGCTCTGGGAGGCCACGTAAGCCAGTTCGTTGCTCGGGCCTACCACGAATTCCTGAAAGTTGTGCCTGAATCTGGAGACAGTTTGAATGCTGCTTTGAACAGGCAGGTGCCTGCGGGTTTCTTTGCCGGAGTTTAGGGGTGAGCTGGTTTCCTCCTGCTTGTCTGAAGTAATTTCAATCCTGGGCTCAACGTTCAGAACCTCCTGAGCAGACTCTGATATTATGTTCTCAAGACGTTCACGCACCCAGGAAGCTACGAATTCATTGGGGGCCTGAAGGGTAAGAATCTTGTTTTCCGGGTCGAAAGCACCATTCAAGGGTTGAATCCAGAGTTGAAACACCCCTGATTTTAAGGATTTTTCGAGTATTTGTTTTATTCTATCCCATGCGTTCGTCATGGGTGTGCTTATATCTCTAAGCTGCTATCCTGGGCAAGGTTTAAAAACAGGCAATTGAAGCAGGATCGTCAGAATGTTGCTATTGGCATTAACTCTCTAAATTAATTGCATTTTTTTTAATAGAAGGGAAGTTGAATGCCGTAAGAGGGGGATGTTAGAAAAAGGCTTGATTGGCAGGCTGCAGCAGTTTTATCAATACTACAACTTGACATAAGTGAAAAATTCTCCTTTTTTCTGGATGGAGCATATAGTTTGCCTCAAGATGTTCAAAACCTGGATTACAATAA
>PWGS01000270.1 GCA_003554505.1 Desulfonatronospira sp.
ATTAAGATACGCCTCCTCATAATTGCTTGATTTCCTTGCCAAAAGAAAAAACTCCTCGTTTCCGGAAAGAAAACCAATAGCTTCAACATCCGGAAAGAAAGACTTTCCGGATGGAAACTAGTTATCTGAAAATTTAAGGTATGGAGTGTGGTTATGTTTTCTTCGCGAAATCTGAATGGTTTCTCCTTTTTGGGTTTTGTTGTTGTTCTGGCCCTGATAGCTTTTTTGCTTATGATAGCAATCCCCCAGTACCTGGAATATCGGGAAAGAGATATGGAAAACTCAGGGCCGGGGGAAACTCCTGTTAACATTGTACAGGTCTGGGGCCACTATCACGACGGTTGACATGTTCATGGTCTGAACCAGCAGACTTTTTTACCCTGTCAGTCTTGCTTCCTGCATGCGTCTCAACTGAGTTTCCTCAGCCGTGCTTTCCCGCCATGTTTTATAGCGTGGTCAGCATGGTCGGCGTGGTTCTGCCTGTTCTCTGTCAACATCAATGAAAACTTTTGTTCCGGTGAGTTGTATGATGCATCTGCAAAAAGTCCTTTTTGCATTCACAGGAGTCAGGAGACAGGTGACAGGAATCAGTAAAAACAAAGAGTTATGGAATTGGTTTGTTCCTGAATTCTTCATTTCCTGACTTTTTGCAGGTGCATCTTGTATATGGTCTTTATAAAGAATTTGACCGGTTTTTTCTTTTGAATTAAGCGGGGCTGATTGTGAAGATTCTGTATATTTTACTGGCCCTGGCAGCCGGTATCATGATGCCGGTGCAGGCCGGCATCAACGCCTTGCTGGGAGCCCAGATCAAAAGCCCCATCATGGCCGCTGCAGTGTCCTTTACAGTGGGTACTGCATTCCTGATTCTGCTGTGCATCATGCTTCGTATACCCGTGCCGGCTGTATCGGTCTGGGGCAAACTCCCCCTCTGGATGTGGACCGGAGGTCTGCTGGGGGCTTTTTTTGTGACCACGACCATTATTCTGGCCCCCAAGCTGGGGGCTGTCACTCTTCTGGCTTCTCTTATCACGGCCCAGATGACCGCTTCTATTATTCTGGACCATTACGGTCTTATCGGCTATCCTGTACAGCCGGTAAACATGGGGCGTATTCTCGGGGTCATATTCCTGATCCTGGGTGTCGTCCTTGTGCAGCGTTACTGATACAAATTCCTGATATATGGAGGTGTAAATGAGCTTGGAACAACAGGTCAAAGATGTTTCCCGTAAGGCCCGGGACGCCGGCAGGCTTATGGCCAGGGCTGATTCGGAAAAGAAAAACAGGGCACTGGAAATACTGGCGGACTTGCTGGAACAGGAAAAGGAAAAAATTCTGGAGGCCAATGCCAAAGACGTTCAGGAGGCGGAAAGAAGGGGCCTGGACAAGGCCAGGGGGGAAAGGCTGAAGCTGGACTATGGTGCTGTGAAATCCATGGCCGGGGCATGCAGGGAAGTAGCTGCCATGCATGATCCGGTTGGGGAGATCGAGTCCATGCACAAAAGACCCAGTGGTATCACTGTGGGCAGAATGCGCATTCCCCTGGGCGTGGTGGCCATCATTTATGAATCCAGGCCCAATGTCACCATTGACGCGGCTATTCTGTGCCTCAAGGCGGGCAATGCCGTAATTTTAAGGGGCGGATCCGAGGCGGCCAATTCCAATGAAACTCTGGCGGGCATTATATCCATGGCCCTGACCCAGAGCGGCCTTCCTGAAAACGGCGTCTGCGGACTGCCCTCCGCCGACCGGGAAGCGGTACGCATAATGCTCAAGCAGGACGACTGCATAGACGTGGTCATTCCCCGGGGCGGAGAGGGGCTTATCCGGGCCGTGGTCCAGGATGCAACCATGCCCGTGCTCAAGCATTACAAGGGGGTATGCCACATCTATGTTCACAGGGACGCCGACCTGGACCGGGCTGTAGATATAGTCCAGAACGCCAAGGTGCAAAGGCCCGGGGTATGCAATGCCCTGGAATGCCTGCTTGTGCACTCCGACGTTGCAGGGGATTTTCTGCCCCGCCTGAGAGACAGACTGGAAGTGGACAGGGTGGAATACAGAGCCTGCGAAAAATCCCTGCCGCTTCTTGGAGATGCTGCCGGGCCTGCCTCTCCTGAGGACTTCGGATGCGAGTTTTTGTCCCTGACCATGGCTGTGCGGGTTGTCGACAGCCAGGACCAGGCCCAGGAGCATATAGATAAATACGGCTCTGGACATTCCGAGGCCATACTGACCAGGGACTACTCCAGTTCCATGCGGTTCATGCGTGAAGTGGACGCATCCGCGGTATTTGTCAACGCCTCCACCAGGTTCAACGATGGGGGACAGTTCGGGCTGGGCGCCGAAATAGGCATATCCACCTCCAAGCTGCATGCATACGGACCCATGGGGGTGCGGGAACTGACCAGCACCAAGTTCGTGGTCCTGGGGGAGGGACAGATACGTGGGTGAGCACGGGGAAGATGGCATAGGGCATGGAGCATGGGGCACGGGGAAGATGGCATGGAGCATAGGGCATGGGGAAGATGGCATAGGGCATAGGGCATGGGGCATGGGGAAGAAGAGAGGGTGTTTAAAAGTATGGGAGTATGGGAGTTTGGGAGAGGGGAGGGAAGAGTGGGTGAAAATGCGGTGTTCGGGTGTGGGAATCCGGGCGTGCGGGAGTATGTAACCCCGGGATCTTGAGATGGAAATCCTCGCATGAATCAGGACCAGGAATATATAGAGCACAAGGTGCAAGAACTTCGCCGGGAAATCAACCTGCATAATTATTATTATTATGTCCTGGACGATCCGGTGATAAGCGACGCCGAATATGACCGGATGCTGGCTGAGCTCAAAGACCTGGAAGAAAAGCATCCCCGGCTGAAGCATCCCGGTTCGCCCACCATGAAAGTCGGTGCCCCGCCGGCAGGGCAGTTCGAGCACAGGGAGCACTCCCTGCCAATGTACAGCCTGGATAACAGTTTCTCCCTGGCCGAGGTGCGGGAGTTTGTACAAAGAATCAAGAAGCAGATCCCGGACTCGGACCCGCATTTCTGGGCTGAACCCAAGCTGGACGGCCTTGCGGTGGAGATAATTTATGAAAACGGGCTGTATGTTGCCGCCAGCACCAGGGGGGACGGTTACGTCGGAGAGGATGTCACGGATAATATAAGGACCATCAGGAATCTTCCTCTGTCTCTGTTCGAGGTCGACTACATGCCTGAATACCTGGAGGGGCGCGGCGAAGTGGTGATCCCCAGGCAGGAGTTCGCCCGCCTTAATGAGGACAAGACCCGGAAAAAGGAAAAGGTCTTTGCCAACCCCAGAAACGCAGCCGCCGGTTCTGTGCGCCAACTGGACTCCAGGATTACAGCCTCCAGGCCTCTTTATTTTTTTTCCTACGGCACAGGTATAAGCAGGTTCAAATCCGGTGCCGGCTGGCAGAGCCAGGAGGAGATAGCCCGGGGACTCAATGCACTGGGCCTGCCTACTGTTCCCGGAGGGCGGATCTGCAGGGATCCAGCGGAAGTGGAAGAATGCTACAGGGAACAGCTGGACCGGCGCGAACAAAGCGACTTTGAAATAGACGGCCTGGTGATCAAGGTCAACGACATAGGCCTGCAGCAAAGACTCGGCTTTACCGCCAGGGCTCCCAGGTGGGCCATGGCCGTCAAGTTCCCGGCTCTTCAGGGCAGGACCCTGCTCAAGGATATCCAGGTGCAGGTGGGGCGGACCGGGGCGCTGACCCCGGTGGCCATACTGGAACCCCTCAACCTGGGCGGGGTTGTGGTTTCCAGGGCCAGCCTGCATAATGAAAACGAGATACGCTCCAAGGACCTGAAGATCGGGGACCTGGTCCTTGTTCAGCGGGCCGGCGACGTTATCCCGGAAGTGGTACGCCCGGAGACCCGGGAAAGAGACGGCACTCAGAAAGACTTTATTTTTCCGGAAAAGTGTCCGGCGTGCCGGAGCCCGGTTGCACGCATCGATGACGAAGCCGCCATTCGCTGCCTGAACATGTCCTGCCCGGCCAGGCTGGAGCAGCAGCTTATATATTTCGCGGGCAAACAGGGGCTGGATATTGAGGGTCTGGGCAGGCAATGGATAAAAGTCCTGGTGAAAATGGGGCTGTTATACAGTCCGGCGGATATCTTCCGTCTAACCCTTGATGATCTTCTGCCTCTGGATGGAATGGGCAGGAAGCTGGCGCAAAATATTCTGGATTCCATAAAGCAGGCCGCTCAAAAAGCTACTTTGCCCCGGCTGATAGCAGCTCTGGGCATCAGGCATGTGGGGGTGGAAACTGCCAAGAGGCTGGCTGAAAATTACAAGGACCTGGATGAGCTGGCCGCTGCTGACGAGAACAGCCTGCAGTTGATTGAAGATATCGGCCCGGAGGTGGCTTCATCCATTGCCGGCTTTTTCGCTAATCCTCAAAATAGAAAGCTTCTGGAAGAGTTTAAGGAAATCGGCCTTTGGCCTTCGCATACACCCGGTGCCGGAGAGGATCTTCCCCTTAAAGGGAAAAAACTGGTTTTCACCGGCGCCATGCAGGATCTTTCCAGGGACAGGGCCAGAGAATTGGTGGAGAAGCTGGGAGGAAAGGTGTCCGGTTCTGTTTCCGGAAATACAGACATGGTGGTTGTGGGGCAGAACCCCGGCTCAAAGCTGACCAAGGCCCGCGAGCTGGGCCTGGAGATCCTGAGTGAACAGGAGTTCCTGTCCCGAATCGATAACTGGTCCCCCGGTGCCTGATCCCAGCTTATGCGCCCTTGAATATTCTTTGAGGGTTCAAGAAGAACTTTAAGTTTTGCAGATGTTCATTGCACTGTGCGCCAGCTTTTTCCCTGGCAAAAATATTATCATGCTGAGCAGTCAATTGTTTTGAATTAAGAAAAGATACGCTATACTGGACAGGATCAAATCAATATATTTCAAGGAGGCATTATGCAGACACAGGTAATCGTCATGGGAGCCAAAGGCCGCATGGGCAGCACCATTTCCAGGCTGGCCATGGAGGATTCCCAGCTTGACCTGGTGGGAGGGGTTGAAAGGGAGGGCAACCTGGACGGCCTGGAATATTTTTCATGCAGGGTGGACAGCGATCTTTCCAGGATACTGGATTCTTTTCCGGATGCTGTGGTGGTTGACTTTACAGTTCCCGAGGCAAGCATGGAAACCGTGGAGAAGTGCTCCAGCGCTGGTGCCTCGGCTG
>PWGS01000082.1 GCA_003554505.1 Desulfonatronospira sp.
GTCTTTCTTTCCGGATGTCGAAGCTATTGGTTTTCTTTCCGGAAACGAGGAATTTTTTCTTTTGGCAAGGAAATCAAGCAATTATGAGGAGGCGTATCTTAATACGGTGACGAATAATTGTACAGATTGCCCACACGAGGCGCGTGGCAGGCTCAGCCAAGAGGGAAAAGAACCGTTTCCGGATGAAAACTATTGAGCTTGGAACGAAATATATCAAGCTGCTTCTGCCGTATCAGTGTTCTGCTGTCATGGCTGTTGATGGGTTCAGAAACCTGCATGATCCAGCTGCTCTGCTGAGTAAATAGCAGTCCGGTTTCAGGAATCAAGCTTGCCTTCCGGTTCTCAGGCGGGATTACAGCAGGATCTGCAGTACAGACAGACCTGTTGTGAAAAAACCATGAGCGGTTACGCCAATAAATCCATGTACAGATTATGGCTTTTTGAGGTCGCCTTGATGCAGTGGTTGGGTGCTTTAAAATTTTATTCCTTGTCATCCACTTCTCTTGGCTCGGTAATCAGCTTTATACCTTGAAGAACTTCTTGAAACCGTCCGAATTTTAAGGATCCGATTTTTTCTGATAGATCACTTTTAGTTACTGTGAAGATTTGAGAAATATTGCCCACACTTTTTTTGGGTAAATTTGCTTCACCCTTTTTGAGCAAGACATTCCCCGGTGCAGCCGCCCTTTTAAGATTGGACGTTAAAGGACAGACAATAACGGTATTGATACGGCTGCGATTGAAAAGATTGTTTTGAATAATGACATGAGGATGCCGGTATCCTGGTTCTGATCCGGAAGGCTCCGTAAGGTCTATTGATCCGGAAGGCTCCGTAAGGTCTATCCAGAATATGTCGCCTTGATTAATTACCATTGATCTTGAACCATGTTGCGATGCCTGGAACGCATCGCTGCTTTAAGAGATGCTTCTTTTTCGTCTGTGACATCACTATATGCGGAGTTGATAGCATCCAGAATTTCTTTGTTTTTATGACGTTGAATAAACTCTTTTGCCGCCAGTGAAAAAATATGACTCCGAGACGTGTTCATTTCATCGGCTAAGCTGTTGATTTGCTCAAACAATGGTTTTTCGATTGATATTGCGGTTTTAACACTCCCCACTTGACCACACCTCCTTTTAGAGAATAGTATAACCTCAGGTATGACTTATGTCAATATTTGCTACTAAATTATTCTCTCATGTCAATCTGGAATAAAGATTTGTTCTCTATAGCTATAGCAGTGAAAAAGATTTGCCAAAATTAAGACTACGTGCCCAGTGAGAAGTGTAAAGCTGTTAGAATAATCAAGCTTTCTATCGCCAGTCTTCAGAATAATTGGAAAGGATTACACAAGGTGCAGGGCCGGAGTCCTGCACGAACTAAGTGATTCAATTCATCTTGTCTGAACTCTACTTCCCATCCAGGACTTCCCTGATCTTAGCCAGGATTTCTCTCACCTGGTAAGGCTTTGATATAAAGTCCCTTGCTCCGGATTCCAGGGCTTCACTGCCGTGACCGTTGGCTGAATATCCGCTGGCCACCAGGACCTTGACTGATGGATGTATGGAAAGCATCTGCCTTGTGCACTCTCCCCTCCCATGCCGGGCATGTTCAGGTCCATAAGCACCAGGTCGATCTCACCGGGCTGCTTTTTAAATATCTCCGGGGCCTGTTCCCCGCTTGCAGCATCAAGCACCTGATAACCTGTCTCTTCCAGAAATTCCCGGGTCAGATCTCGGATCTCATCATCATCGTCCACCACCAGGATAGTTTCTGTAACATCTTGCAAGACAGCTTGTTCTGCCTGATTCTCAACAGGTTCAATGTTTCTGTTCCTGAACAATCGCCTCCCGCACTTTTTCAGCCAGGTCTTTCACTGTGAATGGTTTCTGGAGAAACTTCACATCCTCATCCAGCACCCCGTTATGAACGATGGCATTGGCCGTATAACCCGACATGTACAGGGTCTTGAGCCCGGGCCGGTTTGTGGCCATCCGTGATGCCAGGTCGCGTCCATTCATCTCCGGCATGACCACATCGGTTATGAGCAGGGGAATTGCTCCGTCATATTCTTCGGAAAGCTGCAATGCCTCGGACGGATTTCCAGCGATCTGAACAGTGTAGCCCAGTCTTTCAAGTATCTGCCTGGACATCTGAAGAACCCCATCTTCATCCTCGACGATCAGAACTGTCTCCGTTCCCGTGGGTACCTGCCCGTTGGACTCTATCGCAGGCTTCCAAAAGGATTCTTCCGCTTCATGTCGAGGCAGGTATATTTTAAAAGCCGTTCCCTTCCCGGATTCACTGTAGACGTTTATAAAGCCGTTGTTCTGCTTTACGATTCCATATACCATGGCCAGGCCAAGCCCGGTTCCTTTGCCGGCTTCCTTTGTGGTAAAAAAAGGTTCAAACAGGTTTGCAAGGGCTTCCTTGTCCATGCCGCAACCGTCATCGCTCACGGCAAGCATGACGTACTGACCGGGAACAGCATAAGCATATTGCCTGCAATAATCTTCATCAACGTCGATATTGGCTGTTTCTATCGTTATTTTGCCTGTGTCGGATATGGCGTCCCGCGAGTTAACAGCAAGGTTTGCCATGATCTGGTCCACCTGGGATGGGTCTATCTTTACAGACCATAAATTCTGGCCGGGGCGCCATATAAGGTCAATGTTTTCCCCGATCAGGCGCTGCAGCATCTTCAACATGCAGGAAATGGAGTCGTTCAGGTCCAATTCCACAGGGCTGACAGTCTGTTCCCGGGCAAAGGCCAAAAGCTGCCGGACGATATCGGCGGATTTATTCCCTGCGCTATGGATCTCCTGGATCGTCTCTCTGAGGGGGTCTGACGGGTCCATCATGTCCAGGGCCATTTCAGAATAGCCGTTGATAACGGTAAGTTTGTTGTTGAAATCATGGGCCACGCCGCCTGCCAGTCGGCCTACGGACTCCATCTTCTGGGCCTGATAGAGCTGGGATTGAAGTTTGTTATGTTCCTGTTCGGCCAGTTTTTTTTCAGAAATATTGATATGTGTCCCCAATGTCAGGTTCGTCAGGGTGCCGTCCGGATAGCTAAGTGTCTTACCGCGGGACAAGATCCAGACCCAGTGCCCATCCTTGTGGCGCATCCTGAAATGCTGCTCGTACATGCCCTTTGAACCTGTATTCAAGTAATCCGTGAAAAAGGCCGGTGCCCGCTCGCGGTCTTCAGGATGCAGAAAGTCGATCCATAAGTGCTGGAGATTGTTCTGACCGGTCATGGCATAATCCTCGGGGTCATGCCCGAGCATGGTGAAATATTCAGGACTGCCCCACAAGAAGTCAGTTTCCCGGTTATACTCCCAGGCTCCGGTATTGGAGACAGTAATGATGGAACGGTATCGCTCCTCACTCTTTCGCAGCGCCTCTTCTGCACGTATTTGCTCTGCCTCACCTTTTCTACGCATAGATATCGTGCGGAAAGCCATGGCTCCCGCAGCGAATATTCCTGCCAGCCATATTACTCCGTGGCCCATAAGCAGGGTCTTCTGCCTGGATCGCAGATGCGTATAATACGGGGCCGCCTTCGCAGAAACACTGATACCGCCCCGGACATCCCCAACCTCATATCCCTGGTGACCGTGGCAACGCAGGCATGACTGCTCGGTAAAGAATGGCTTCATGTATCTGAAATAGGGTTCACCTTTAATTTCCGTATGGGCCAGATAAGGATTCGGGGGCGTGTGATCGCTGATGGGAACATAGACTCCACCATGCCTGGACGCCCACAAACGATAGACGACATCCTTGTCGAAGCTCAACTTGAGATTGTTGAATGCCAGGGCATGAAGCCTTTCCTCCTGCTGATGGAAATTCCAGAACAGACTCACAACAATAGCAATGGTCCATAGGAGCGCGATCAACCAGTAATTTCGTTTCAACACACCAATATCACCGGCTTTTGCTTTCATTTGTTCTCCTTCTGGGGCATGAAAACCGGCATACGCCATTTCGATTAAAGCCGGAATTCGAATCAAAAGCTTTTCGAAATGCCAGCCGGGAAGAGTCCTTGCTGCACTTCTTCAGCCGGCATGCCGGTGGAATTGTCTGCACCTGATTTCATGTGCTGACTTATGCGCTGCAAAAAGTCAATGACGGGTTCAATCGAACTGAAAAATTACTTCCACTCGCTCAGCTGCACATTTCTCGCTTGACCTCGAGTCCCCTGTCTTCTTAGCGACAACTATCCTTCGATTAACGCCTTGGCTAGATCAATTGCATCAGGCTGCTTTCAATATTTTCTTGACTCTCGCCTTTGAGCACCTGCTTTGCTGTCATATCGGAATTTCCATTGGTTCTAGGGATGTCGGCAACCACCAGAACTTTTTTCACAGCAGATAATCTACATACATTTTGTACCGGGTCAAAAAGAATACAAAAAAGATCAGAGCCCAGCCCACGCCGGTATACATGTGCACCTGGGCCACCACCTTGCCGTTGCCGAAAATGCCTGCCAGTTTACAACTCTATTCGGATCTTGACTTAAGTCAATGCATTCAGGAGCAATACAGGTATCCTGCAAGGTAACCGTGCTTATGAAACTGGCAGCAAGACATGCAGGTACTTGAAAACTTACCGTTGAATAGGAAAACAACCAGGAGGACAGATATGCCGTCACTTGAAAAACATATGGAAATAAGCAGAAAACGCACTGGAAAAACATACAGGGGAGTGCATGAATGGATGAATCAGCCTGGTTTCAGAGAAAACCGGCATGATATTACCAGAGTGCTGGAAATTGCTGAAATGTTCACCGCGCAGTACGGGAAGGAAGCAGCCCAGGAGTATGTGCAGCACCTGGCCGATGATATGAAAAGCATGTTCGGCAGTATTGCCCGGCAGACAAATGCCGCTATACACGAAAAACTGATTTATTTCGGTGCCGAAAAGGAATAATGTGGATATGTTGCGGAGTAATCCTTTAATCCGGAAGTCTAAACAGGATGTATCTCTTGCTTGCATTAAAATATGTTTGACAAGGATTGAAACAGGGGCTTATATAGCTATTACAATCCATATCTAATGCGGGCCATGCCCGCAACCCAATAAAGAAAAGAGCTATTTGACAGGATTAACAGGATTAAGAGATGGATAAAGAAAAAAATCATTTTGTCCTGGCCGGAAGCCAGGCCAAAAGGTTATCAC
>PWGS01000158.1 GCA_003554505.1 Desulfonatronospira sp.
TAAAAACTCGTGTATAGGTTTTGATTTACGCTTCCTTGGAGTGAGTTTTTACGTCCTGTTTGCGAAGCCCCCGGACCCTGGTGAATAGTTACGTTTTTGTTTGCTCATCCCGCTCAATCCCTGCCTTTGAGAGAAAACTTTTCAAAATAGTTTCCATCCGGAAAGTCTTTCTTCCCTATGCGGAACCTGTTGGTTTTTTCCGGAAACGAAACGAAAAGACCCGCTTGCCTCTTGGCGGGCTGCGAAGGTCTGCGAAAAAACCAGTTTCACCGGGCGACGTATGAAGGTGCAGCAACCTGGCATTTCTGCAGGCTCATGCTGTGTAGCGGGTAGCCATCATCGCGTGTAATGACTGGCCATTTTCCGTGGAATATGCATTGGGCAGACATGGAAAAAGTAAGTGCTGGACATAAATGATTATTGCAGTCACATCTTTTCTGATGCAGAGTTGGCAAGCAAAAGAAGGATGGCCGGTCTTGCCCCCGGCCTGGACCAGGAAACTCTAACACCCCGGGAGATAGGACATGAGAGAGTACAGACGGTCTTATTGCGGGCTGTGCCATCCCAGATGCGGCCTGCTGCTGGAAATTGAGAAGGGCAGGATAGTTTCGGTTCAGGGTGACCCGGAGCATCCGGTAACCAGGGGAGCCATCTGCGAGCGTGGCCGGCTCATGGCCGAGCACGTGCACCACCCAGAGCGCCTGAATCATCCCCTCAAACGTAAGGGAGAAAAGGGCTCCGGGCAGTGGCAGCAGTTGACCTGGGAGCAGGCCCTGGACGAAGTGGCCCAGAAACTTGACCGGCTGCGGGAACAATACGGTCCCGAAACCCTGGCCTTCACCCACGGAACCAAACGCACCTACCACTGGGACGAGCGCCGCTTCTTCAATCTCTTCGGTTCCCCCAACGTGTGCGGGGCCAACAACATCTGCATGTGCCCCAGCAACGCCGTGGAATACGCCACATACGGCGGCTTTTCCTGGGGAGACGTGATGCAGGCAGGCTGCATCGTTCTCTGGGGGCATGCCCCGTCCAGGTCTTCCCCCATAGGGTTCTATCCCGGAATCGTCCAGGCCCTCAAAAGAGGGGCCCGCTTGATCGTGGTGGATCCCCGCCGCACCCGGGAGGCGGAAAAAGCGGACATGTGGCTGCCAATCCGTCCAGGAACCGACGTGGCCCTGATGCTTGGGTGGATACGCTATATCATTGAAAACGGTCTTTTCGACACCGATTTTGTCCAGCGATGGACCACTGGATTCGAGGAGTTAAAGGCCGCGGCCGCCGGATACACCCCGGAGAAGGTGGCTGAAATCACCGGGCTCTCCGTGGAGCAGATCACGCAGTCTGCAAGGCTTTACGCCACCACAAGGCCGTCCACCATTACCTGGGGCTATGGCATAGACAAGCAGGGCGTAAACGCCACCCAGGCCGCCCGGGCCAGGTGCTGTCTCAGGGCCATTACCGGCAACCTGGATGTCCCCGGGGGCGAGCCTCTGGGGTACGCTGATCCAGTGGGCCGGATCATCGGCGAGGAGGAGATGGAGTTGAACAGCATGCTGCCCGGAACCCAGCGGGCCAGGCAGCTGGGTGCGGATAAGTATCCCTTTTTCGGGTTTCCGGGGTGGGAAAAGAATTTTGCGGCCAACCGCAGCCTGCCCCGGGAGTACATTCATCCTCCCAATGCGGACCGCACCAGCGTGGCCCACGCCAGGGAAGTTTTCCAGGCCATGCTTACCGGCAGGCCTTATCCGGTGAAGGCGGCCATATCCGTGGCCAGCAACCCGGTGCTCTCCCTGCCGGATTCCTTCAGGACCAGGGATGCCCTCAAATCCCTGGAGCTGTACGTGGTGGGCGAGTTCTTCATGACCCCGTCCTCGGCCCTGGCGGATTACGTCTTTCCCATCTGCTCCACCGTGGAAACCACGGAACTCTGGCTCAGCGACAATTTCTGCGTGGCCTGTCCCCGGGGGATCGAGCCCCTGTTTGAGCGCCGCAATACCTACGATTTCTGGAGGGGTCTGGGTATAAGGCTGGGCCAGGAAGAACACTGGCCCTGGGAAAAGGTGGAAGAGGCCTGGGACTATATGCTGGCTCCCCTGGGGCTTGATTTTGCAAAGCTTGAGGATCAGAACGGGATTTTCGGGACCCGGGAATACGGACGCTACAGACAGTACGGCTTCGGCACGCCCTCAGGCAAAGTGGAGCTTCGTTCCAGCATCCTGGAGGATCTGGGATGCTCCCCGGTCCCGGTGTACCGCGAGTCTCCCTGGACCGGGAGCAGCAATGAAGACATGGACGAATCCTTTCCCCTGACCCTCATTACCGGCAGCCGGTTCATGCCCATGTATCATTCAGAGCAGCGCCAGGTTAAGGCGGCCAGGGAAAAAAGACCCCCCCCCCTGGTGACCCTGCACCCGGAAACTGCGGCTTCCCTGGGGCTGGAGCCGGAGCAGGAGGTCCTGGTGGAAACCCCTCACGGCAGCATCAGGATGCGCCTGGCCGTCTCGGACATGATGGATCCGGCAATGGCCGACGCGGATCACGGGTGGTGGTTTCCTGAACGCGAAGAAGCCGAACCGGGGCTCTTCGGTGCGTTTGAATCCAACGCCAATATCCTGTGTCCTGATGATCCGAGGTACTGCAGCCCGGAAATCGGGAGCTGGCCGCACAGCGCTCTGCCCTGCCGGGTCAGGGCGGCGGGTTATGCCCATACTTGTTCAGGCAGTTGATGATGGCAGCATTCATGACTGAGTTCAGCCCGCGTTTCCGGGAAATATTTTTCGAGGTTTACCTGGGGCTGCCACGTCAGGGTCCAGGCAGCCGCACCTGCGCCGCCAGGGCTCTGGGGCTTTGCCGCGGCCTGCCGGAAGCCCCTGCTGTCCTCGATCTGGGATGCGGTACTGGTGGGCAGACCTTCCAGCTTGCTGAACTGGTGCCGGGTCCCATCCTGGCGGGAGATAAGCATGGGCCGAGCATCGAGAGGCTGCAAAGGGCCATCATACAAAAAGGACTTTCCAGGCGTATCAGCGCCCTCACTGGAGATATGGCTGATCTGCATCTGCCGCCCGGGAGTTTTGATCTCATCTGGTCGGAGGGTGCGCTCTACAGCATAGGCCTTAAGAAAGCCCTGAAGGTGTGTCATGCACTGCTTCGCCCGGGCGGATTCCTTGCGTTTACCGATGCGGTCTGGCGCAAGGAAAACCCGCCTCCTGAAGTCAAAGCCGGTTTCGACCTGGACTATCCGGACATGGGATGGCTGGATGATGATGCGGCAGCCATAAAAGACTCCCGGTTTCAGCTCGTGGGGCACTTCACGCTGCCTGACCAGGCGTGGTGGGATGATTTCTACACTCCCATGGAGACACGTATTGCTGAGCTTCGCGGCAAATATGCCGGCGATGTTTACGCTTTGAGCGTACTGGACCGGCTTGCTGAAGAACCAGAGATGCACCGCAGCTATTCAGACTTCTATGCCTATGAGTTTTTTGTGGCCCGCCGTCCCTGTTAAAAGGTCAGGCTGTATATGGACTCATTGAGGTGACCGGTCAGGGCCTTTTACAGCCAAGCATGACTTATGCTGCTACCCCTCATGGGGGTATGGAAAGTCAGGCTCATCTATGAGTCTGGCCATCCTCTGCTTTTTGGCGGTACGCTCCTGGTGAAAGTCCACCACTTTCTCTATGGCCTGTAAAAGCTCTTCTTCATTCAGTCCTTTGAGAACCCTTCGACCGGCCTGGGGCTGGACACCCGCCTTGCCGCCCACGTACAGGTCGAAGCCGCTTTTGGTGCAGACCACCCCGATATCCTTGACTGTTGCTCCGGAACAACTGAACATGCAGGCCGCGACACCGATCTTTAGTTTCGGCTTTATCTCCCTGCCGGAAAACCGCTCCACCATGCGTGCAGATATATCCTCGGGATTTATGCGGCCCAGCTTGCAATTGCCCTGGCCCACGCACACCCTGGGCAGGGGGAATCTGCCCGGTGCCTTGAGCTGCATGCCCATATCCATAAACACCTGCCTGATTTCCGGGGCTTTGTCCTCGGGTACATCCAGCAGTCTCAGGTTCTGTTCGTTGGTAAGATAAACGCTAAGCCCGTATTCACGGGTCAGCTCACAGGCCCTGTTCATGACCTGCAGGGGCAGACGCCCGGCAGGCAGCAATATGGTAATATTGGTCGTACTCAATTTTCATCCTTGCTTGTTTGTTGTTTACCGAGCCAACTATAAAGATTTGAACATACGGCGGCTGAAATGCAGTACCTTGCAGAACTGCAGAGTTTCCCTTACCTCGAATATCATCGCGGAGACTCGGGCAAAGCAGTAAAGATATCTTCCTGTATTTAAATCTTAGGTCCTGATGGCTTCTCTCGTCAAGAAGTTCAGGCAGGGGTTGAAAGAAGGCCTATGTGTGTTACTTTTTGCGTTATCGACAGCCCGTAAACAGAAAAATGAGCGGAGGAACTGTTATGTCTTCTCTAATGGAAAATATCACTGCCATGTTTGAAAACAAGGAAATGAACCGCTTGAAGGAAGTGCTCAACCAGCAGGAATACTACGACTTGGTAGAGCTTTTCTCCGAGCTTGAAGCGCAGGGCAAACGCGATGAACTGGCCGTACTCTTCAGGCTGTTGAACAAGGACCTCTCTCTTGTTGTTTTCGAGGACCTGTCCCTGGAGACCCAGGAGACCCTTATTCAGTCCCTGACCGGAAACAGGGCCGTGGAAATCATAACCGAAATGGAACCGGACAACAGGGCCCGCCTTCTGGACGAGGTGCCGGCCAAGGTGGCCAAGCAGCTGCTCAACTCCATTCCTGCGGATGAGCGCAGGAAAACAGCAGACCTGCTCAACTACCCGGCAGAAACCGCCGGACGGATAATGACCCCGGAATACGTGAGTCTCAAGGCTGACATGAGCGCGGAAGAGGCCCTGGAAAGGATAAGAAGCAAGCGCAAGAGCGCAGAGACCATATACGTGCTCTACGTGACCGATGCCAAACGAAGGCTTTTGGGGGTGCTCTCCCTGGGGGACCTGGTCTCCGCGGACAAGGCATCCAGGATCAGGGACATCATGAATGAAAAGGTGATCAAGGTGCACACCGAGACAGACCAGGAA
>PWGS01000208.1 GCA_003554505.1 Desulfonatronospira sp.
AATTTAGCCCAAATAATTGTGCTTGTCCATCCCGCGTTTCAGTAACCACCCGGACTTTTCCATTTTTTTTAAAATTGCGAAGAACCTGCCGATGGTTGAGTTTATCCCTGATTCAAACTATACTGGAGGACTTTAAAACAATTTTTGTAACTATTCACCACCCGCTAAAGCTGGGCAATCTAAGCGTCTGGTTGTAGATCCATGGTCCGGGGGCTTTGCAAACTGGGCGTAAACTGTATAAGCGACGCGTAGTCACGCCTTTGGCGTGATTAATCAAAACCGTAAAACACCAAACCGGATTCAAAACATGTTACAGAAAAAATCCTGGTTATCACACTCGTGTATAGGTTTTGATTTGCGCTTCCTGGGAGTGAGTTTTTACGTCCTGTTTGCAACGTCCCCGGACCGTGGTGAATAATTACCAATTTTTAGACAAAATCTCTCTTAACGGAGGAAAAAGTGCAGCAAACCAACAGATTCCGCCTTGTGGAAGAAAGGCATATCCCGGAAATAAACTCCCTGGCCCGCCTTTTCGAGCACCAGAAGACCGGGGCCAGGGTCCTGTCCATGACCAACCAGGATGAAAACAAAGTTTTCGGTATCACTTTTCGCACCCCACCCAGGGACAACACCGGGGGGGCGCACATCCTGGAGCATTCCGTGCTTTGCGGTTCCCGCAGATACAGGGTCAAGGAACCCTTTGTGGAACTATTGAAAAGCTCGGTGCAGACCTTTTTAAACGCAATCACCTTCCCGGACAAGACCTGCTATCCGGTGGCCAGCCAGAACCGGCAGGACCTGTACAACCTTATGGACGTATACCTGGATGCCGTATTTTTCCCCAATATCCCCCCGGAGGTCTTTGCCCAGGAAGGATGGCACTATGAGCTGCCCTCCCGGGACGCCCCCCTGAAGTTCAAGGGAGTGGTCTACAACGAGATGAAGGGCGCCTACTCCTCGCCGGAGAGCCTCCTTGCCGAGTACTCCCAGCATTCACTGTATCCTGAAGGCACTTACGGCCTGGATTCAGGGGGAATCCCCGAGGAGATTCTGAACCTCCCCTACGATGATTTTGTCCAGTTTCACAAAAGATTCTACCATCCATCCAACGCCTGGATTTTCTTCTACGGCGACGACCCGGAGCAACAGCGCCTGGACCGGGTGGGAGAGTTTCTGGATCAGTTCGACCCCCTGGAAACGGATTCGCAGGTCAAAAACCAGCCCAGAACCCACCTGGAGAAAAGGGGGGAGAAAAGCTACAGCTCCACCGATGAAAGCGATCCCAGGTGCTACCTGACCATAAACTGGCTTCTGCCGGAAACCAGCTACCCCCAGTTGAACCTCGGGCTGCGCATCCTGGACTTCATCCTCACCGGCATGCCTGCTTCACCTTTGCGTCAGAGGCTCATAGAGTCCGGTCTGGGCGAGGATCTGGCCGGGGTGGGCCTGGAGACCGACATTTTGCAGATGTACTACTCCACAGGCATGAAAGGAGTGCCCCCGGAAAACCTGGAACGGGGGGAGTCCCTCATCCAGGAGACCCTGCAGGACCTGGCCCGAAACGGTATTGACCCGGAAATAGTCCAGGCCGCCATGAACAGCGTGGAATTCGCCCTGCGCGAAAACAACACCGGTTCCTTTCCCCGGGGACTGGCAGTGATGTTCAGGGCTCTGAGCACCTGGCTCTACGATAAAAGCCCTTTTTCCCTTCTGGAGTTCAGCGATGTCCTGGAACAGATAAAGCTCAGGCTGGAGCAGGGGGAAAAGGTCTTTGAAAACCTGATCCAGGAACATTTCCTGGATAATGTCCACCGGACCGTGGTTCTTCTAAGACCCGACAGCGACATGGAGCGCAGGATCCAGGAAATGGAGAACCAGCGCCTGGAAGAAGCCAGGAAAAAACTGGACCAGAAGCAGATGCAGGAACTGGTGGAAAGCACCCAGAGGCTCATGGAATGGCAGGAAGAACCCGACGACCCGGAAGAACTGGCCAGAATCCCCAGGCTAAAAAGATCGGATATGGAACAAGAAATCCGCCCCGTGCCCAGAAGGGAACAGAAGATCCAGGAAGCCGCTCTGCTCATGCACCCCCAGCCCACCTCAGGGATTTTCTACCTGGACCTGGGAATGGATCTGCACTTTCTGCCCCAGAAATATCTTTCCTATGTACCGCTTTTCGGCAGAGCCCTGCTGGAAATGGGCACCTTCAGCCAGGACTATACCGCCCTGACCACCAGGATAAGGCAGCTCACCGGAGGCATCGTCCCGGTGCCTTTCTCCCATTCTGTACGGGGCAGCAGTGAAAGCACCTGCCGGCTTTTTCTGCGGGGCAAATCCCTGCCGGAAAAAGTCCCGGACATGTTCAGGATATTCAGGGAGGTTCTTACCCAGGTCAAGCTGGACAATAAAGAACGTTTCAGACAGATGGCCCTGGAAGAAAAGTCCGGCCTGGAGCAGGCCCTGGTGCCTGCGGGGCACCGGGTGGTGGGCATGCGCCTCAAGGCCAGGTACTCGGAAGCCGACTGGGCCCAGGAACATATGTCCGGTGTGACCTACCTGCTGTTTCTAAGGCATCTCCTGCAGAAGATAGAAAACAACTGGGAACAGGTCCTTTCCGACCTGGAAGACATCAAGTCTTTGCTGGTGCATAAAGGCAGCATGCTGGTCAACATCACCGCCGAGGAAGACGCCCTGGACCAGGGCCGGGAATACCTGCAGGACTTTCTGGGAGAGATCCCCCGGGAAGAGGAGACATCGCGCCGGCACTGGAAGTGGAGCTGTACTCCCGGCAATGAGGCCCTTTTTATACCGGCCCGGGTCAACTACGTCGGCCGGGCCGTGGATCTGGAATCCGGAGCCTACCGGTTTCACGGGTCATCCCTGGCAGCCACCAGGTTTCTGCGGGCCAGCTGGCTCTGGGACAAGATCCGGGTCCAGGGGGGCGCTTACGGGGCCTTCAGCAGCTACGACCATTTCAACAATGTCATGGCCTTTACCTCTTACCGCGACCCCAACATCAAGAAAACACTGCAGGCCTTTGCCGGCTCCGGAGCTTATCTTTCCAGGCCGGACCTGGATCCTGAAGAAGTGGAAAAGGCGGTTATCGGCGCCATCGGTGAAATGGACAGCTACCAGCTCCCCGACGCCAAGGGATTTTCATCCATGATCCGCTACCTGGCCAATATAACCGATGAGTATCGCCAGAATATAAGAGACGAGATACTTGGTGCTTCAGTGGAAGACTTCCGGGCATTCGGACAGGCCCTGGACCAGGCCCTGAAAAAAGACAAGGGGGTTGTAAGCATCCTCGGCGGCCGGAGCCAGATAGAGGAAAACCAGGAAGAGCTGGAGCTGGAAAACAGCTTCCGCCTTCTGTAAATATATAAAACACAGCATCCGACCCAGCCACTTTTTACCCAAATCGAGTCAAACTCAAAATGGGTAAAAAGTGGCTTTTTTTACCCAAAACAGGTTTGACTCAAAATGGGTAAAAAATTTTTTTCCTGGAAGAAGTACTGTGCTGCACGTGAACTTTCGCTGTAGTATTATTCCTCACTTATTTTACTGAATATGTTATTTTCCAGCCAGGTGCCGTCCCACCATTCGGCGGGATTCACCGGAATACCCGACACCAGCACCTCGAAATGCAGGTGATCCCCAACTGCCAGGCCGGTAGTGCCGGTCCTGCCTATATCTTCGCCTCTGGCGACCTCCTGACCTTCGTTTACGTCAATGCTGCTCAAATGAGCGTAAAGAGTCTGCAGCCCCAGGCCGTGATCCAGAATCACAGTCTGCCCGTATATGCCCAGATCCCCTGTAAAAACCACCTCGCCTCTTTCAGCCGCCGGCACCGGAGCCTGGGCCGTGGAAGCCAGGTCCACACCCAGGTGCACCTGGCGGTCAATTTTTTCACCCTGGTAATAATAAGTCCTGTGGTCCGCATAACCGGCCATAAACGCAGAAGGCTTACGTTTCATGGGCCCTTCCAGCCTGAAACGGGGAGATGTTCTGGCAGATATCTCGCGCACCCTGTCCCGGTTCTGCTCCCTTAATTCCCGGTTGACCCGCAGAAAGACTCCCAGAAGATCATCTTCCCCTGGAAACCTGCTTTCGAACTCGGGCATCTGGGAACGCAAAAAGCCATCACTGATATTCATATCGGCCTGTCTGAAATTTCTGGCGTTCACGTGGTAGTTGAATCCGCTCACCTGCTTGTTCCCCGCCCTGTCTTGCGCCATGACCCTGGGGGTATCCCCCTGGGGATCAGCATCATAGGCAAAGGAAAAAAGGCAGTAATAATTGCCGTCTGGTTTCTGGTAAGCCGGGAAAAAGTATTCACCCAGCTGAACCCCGGTCTTTTCCACTTCCTTGGACAGGGAATATATGACTAGACCGGCACCGCCCTGGTTCAGGTTGTGTATAGCAGATACCAGAGAGATTGAAGGCGGGATGCTGTCAAAGACCATCTTCCTTGACTCCAGGGATTCGTTGCCCCGCCCCCAGTTGACAATGGACCGGTCCACCGCCCGGACCCGAAGCTCGAACTCGCCCTGGTCCAGAGCAGGCAGTTCAAGGCTTGCTTCCAGGTCATTGATTCCAGGCTCTATTTCTTCCTGAACCGACTTTTTAACCTCGCCGTCCTGAAGCACCTGTACTTCAAAGTATTTAAGGCCCAGCCCAGGATCATGCACCTGGATTTCAAATGGCTCTTCAGCATTTGTGTAGCTCACCTCAGGTGCAATGCCGATTATGGGTTCTTCTTTATCCACGTAGTTGACATATACGTATCCCGCACCAACTGCCAGGATCAAGACCAGGACCAGCCAGAAGCCTTTTTTGAATTTTACAGCCATAACATCCTCATATTATTAAAAATTCGTATATCCCTTCCTCAACGGAACTTTTTCCCATCACCTGATAGGCCTTCATCTTACCCCGGTAAAACAAAAAATCAATACCAAAGTACTAGAATCACGGGGCAACTGGAGTATTTTTTTCGGGACAATTTGAGGGTAGTTTGAACTTGCTATGCGCTTCTGTTTCAGGTAAGTAG
>PWGS01000178.1 GCA_003554505.1 Desulfonatronospira sp.
GAACCGACATCAAAAAAATCATGCTCATTGGTTCCGGACCCATCATCATCGGACAGGCCTGCGAGTTCGACTACTCCGGGACACAGGCCCTCAAGGCCCTCAAGGAAGAAGGCTACCAGGTAGTCCTGGTGAACTCCAATCCGGCCACTATCATGACCGACCCGGACCTGGCCGACCAGACCTATATCGAACCCATAGAACCCGATACAGTGGCCCGCATCATCGCCAGGGAAAAACCCGACGCCCTTTTGCCCACCCTGGGAGGACAGACCGGGCTTAATACTGCAGTGGCCCTGTCCGAAAACGGCGTACTGGAAAAATACGGTGTGGAACTCATAGGGGCTTCCCTGCCGGTCATCCAGAAGGCTGAAAGCAGGGAACAGTTCCGCAGGGCCATGGAAAACATCGGCCTCAAAGTCCCCAAAAGCGGCATAGCCCGCAACATGGACGAGGCCAGACAGTGGACCAGAACCATTGCCTTTCCCATCATCATCCGTCCTGCCTATACCCTGGGCGGAACCGGGGGGGGCATCGCCTATAACCTGGAGGACCTGGAGGAAAAGGCCGCCTACGGCCTGTCCTGCAGCATGACCCATGAAATCATGCTTGAAGAATCTGTGCTGGGCTGGAAGGAATTTGAACTGGAGGGCATGCGGGACAAGAACGACAACTGCGTGATCATCTGTTCCATAGAAAACCTGGATCCCATGGGGGTGCATACCGGGGATTCCATTACCGTGGCCCCGTCCCAGACCCTGACCGACAGGGAATACCAGGTCATGCGCAACGCCTCCCTGGATATAATGCGCGAAATAGGCGTTGAAACCGGAGGGTCCAATGTCCAGTTCGCGGTGAACCCGGACAACGGAGACCTGGTGGTCATTGAAATGAACCCCAGGGTGTCCAGGTCCTCGGCCCTGGCCTCCAAGGCCACCGGTTTCCCCATCGCCAAGATCGCGGCCAAGCTGGCCGTGGGTTACACACTGGACGAAATCCCCAACGACATTACCAGGGAAACCATGGCTTCCTTCGAGCCGACAATAGATTACTGCGTGATCAAGATTCCCAGGTTCACCTTTGAAAAATTTCCCGGCAGCCAGGACATGCTCGGCACCTCCATGAAAAGCGTGGGAGAGACCATGGCCATAGGGCGCACCTGCAAGGAAGCCCTGCAAAAGGGCCTGCGCTCCCTGGAAACAGGACACATCGGTCTGACTGTTGATCTGCCGCCCGGTGAACCCGACCTGGAAGACATCCGCTCCAGACTGCGTTTCCCCCATTCCCTGCGTATCTTCGCCCTTTACGAGGCTTTCATGGCCGGCATGGACATCCAGGAACTTTATGATCTGACCAGCATTGACCCCTGGTTTCTGCGGCAGCTCCAGGAACTGGTGCAGATGGAGAAAAAGTTGCGCAATTTCAGCCTGGAGCACAGCCTTTCCCCGGACAACCCGCACCTCAAGCCCGTATTGACAGAGGCCAAGACTCTGGGTTTCGGCGACAGGCACCTGGCCCGGCTCTGGAAGAAGGACGAGGCTTTCGTGCGCACCCTGCGCCGCGAACTGGGCATTGAGCCCACCTACTACCTTGTGGACACCTGTGCCGGCGAATTCGAGGCTTACACCCCATACTTTTATTCCACCTACGAAAAGGGACGGGAGGTATTTCCCAGCAATACGCGCAAGATCATGATCCTGGGCGGAGGACCCAACCGCATAGGCCAGGGCATAGAGTTCGACTACTGCTGCGTGCACGCGGCTTATTCCCTCAAGGAAATGAACATTGGTTCCATCATGGTCAACTCCAACCCGGAAACAGTAAGTACGGACTACGACACCTCGGATTTTCTGTATTTCGAGCCTTTGACCTTCGAAGATGTCATGAACATCATCGAATTTGAAAAACCCGAGGGAGTCATAGTCCAGTTCGGCGGACAGACCCCTTTGAACCTGGCTGTACCCCTGCTGCAGGCGGGCGTCCCCATAATTGGCCCCTCCCCGGACAGCATAGACCGGGCCGAGGATCGCGAGCGTTTCCAGGCCCTCATAGGCAAGCTGGGACTCATGCAGCCGGCCAACGGAACCGCCAGATCCATAGAAGAAGCCCGGATCATTGCCGCGGACATAGGCTATCCGGTAGTGGTCCGGCCTTCATATGTGCTGGGCGGACGGGCCATGGAAATAGTCTACGACGAGGAAAATCTCATCACCTATTTCAAGAATCATGTCGTGGTGGCGCCGGAACATCCCATTCTCCTGGACAAGTTCCTGGAAGGAGCCATTGAAGTGGATGTGGACGCCCTGAGCGACGGACAGGACACCTATGTAGCCGGGGTAATGGAGCATATTGAAGAGGCCGGGGTGCATTCCGGAGACTCGGCCTGCGTCATCCCTCCGCACACCATAGAACAGGATCTCATCCGGGAAATCGAGGCCGAAACCATCAGTCTGGCCCGGGAACTAAGCGTGGTGGGGCTTATAAACATCCAGTTCGCCATCAAGGACGGCCGGGTGTACATCCTGGAGGTGAACCCCAGGGCATCGAGGACCGTGCCCTTTGTCAGCAAGGCCACCAGCGTGCCCCTGGCCAAGCTGGCCACCAGGGTCATGCTCGGGGAGAAACTCAAGGACCTGGATCCCTGGTCCATGCGCAAACAGGGTTATTATTCCGTCAAGGAAGCCGTGCTTCCCTTTGGACGCTACCCCGGGGTGGACGTACTCCTTGGACCTGAAATGCGTTCCACCGGAGAAGTAATGGGTATCGATTACGGCATGGGGCTGGCATTCATGAAGGGTCAGATGGGTGCCGGGCAGATGCTCCCGGAAAAGGGATGCGTCTGCATATCCGTCAACGAAAGGGACAAAAAGGATTGCCTGGATCCAGCGCGGATTTTCCATGAAATGGGCTTCAGCATAAAGGCCACCCGCGGGACCGCCGGTTTTTTACAGGACAACGGCATCCCGGCCCAGGTGGTGAACAAGGTCTACGAAGGTCGTCCCAACATAATAGACCATATAAAAAACAAGGAAATAGACCTGCTCATCAACACCTCGTCCGGCAAAAAGACCAAGCACGACTCCTCTTCCTTGAGACAGGCAGCGGTTTTGTACCGTATCCCGTACACCACCACCATGGCTGCAGCCAGGGCCATGGCCTCGGCCATCAAGGAACGCGCCGGTCAGGGCCTGCAGGTCCAGAGCATGCAGGAATACTACCTCAATACAGAGTAAAAACAAAAACAGTTTTGTGCGGGCATGTTGCCACTGATGGCAAACTTCCCCTACGGCGAATGAATCATGAAAAAGGAATTCTGCGGATTATTCGGTATCTATGACCACCCCGAGGCGGCCAGGATGACCTACTTCGGGCTTTACGCCCTGCAGCACAGGGGCCAGGAAAGCGCAGGCATCGTTACCTGGGACGGCAGCAAAATCCGGGAACAGAAAGGCATGGGGCTGGTGGGGGATATTTTCAGCGAAAAGCACCTGGGACACCAGCTCAAGGGAACCATAGCCTCGGGACACCTGCGCTATTCCACCACCGGGGCCTCTCTTCTGCGCAATGCACAGCCATTCCTGGTAAAATTCAAGGGCATTTCCATTGCCATCTCCCACAACGGAAATCTGGTGAACACCACTGAAATCCGTCAGGCCCTGGAGGAGCAGGGGTCCATCTTCCAGACCACCATGGACAGCGAGCTCATCGTCCACCTCATTTCCAGAAACATGAACGGCAATTCACTGGAAGACGCCCTGATTAAGGCGCTTCAGGAGATAAAAGGCGCCTACAGCTTGCTGATCATGGCCAATGACAAGCTCATAGCGGTTCGCGACCCCAACGGTTTCAGGCCCTTGTCCATAGGCCGTCTGGGCAATTCCTACGTTTTCGCCTCGGAAACCTGCGCCTTTGACCTCCTGGAAGCAGAATACCTGCGCTGCGTCCAGCCCGGGGAAATGGTGGTGGTGGAAAACGGCCGACTGGAGAGCATACAATTTGCAGAAGCCAGGGAACCTTCATCCTGTGTTTTTGAGCTCATCTATTTTGCCCGGCCTGATTCCATTGTTTTTGACGACGAGGTCTACAACGCCCGCAAGAATATGGGCCGGGCACTGGCCAGGGAAGCTCCTGTGGAAGCCGATTACGTAATGCCTTTCCCCGACTCAGGGGTTTACGCTGCAGTGGGCTATGCCCGGGAATCTGGGATCCCCTTTGAGATGGCCATGATCCGCAATCACTACGTGGGCCGGACTTTTATCCAGCCCTCCCAGGACATGCGCGATTTCGGGGTCCGGGTAAAGCTCAATCCCGCCCGGAGCATGATCCGGGACAAAAAAATACTAATTGTGGAGGATTCCATAGTCCGGGGTACAACCATCCGCACCCGGGTGAAAAAACTGCGCGAACTGGGAGCCAAAGAGATACACATGCGGGTGAGCTGTCCGCCCATAAAAAACCCCTGCTATTACGGCATAGACTTTTCTTCCAGGGGTGAACTTATAGCCGCCAATCACAGTGTGCAGGACATCGCCGGCTTCATCGGTCTGGACTCACTGCATTACCTGAGCATTGAGGGCCTCCTGGCCTCTCTCAACAGCAACAGGTCATTCTGCCTGGCCTGCTTCAATGGAAGTTACCCGGTGCCCCCTTCTCCCAACTGCGACAAGCTCTGCCTGGAATGGTAGAGGTCTCTGTTCAGGACTTTAAATGCGGCACGGGAAGTATTCCCCTGCTTTACTGTGACAATGCTTTTGTCGGTGTCGGGGTCGATATCGGAATCGGTATCGAAAATCTTGGGGAACGTCCCGAATGACCTGGCCTTTGGATTTTGAATACGACCCCGATACCGATCCCGACCCCGACACCGATTAACAGAGTAAGAGCAAAGAGAAAGCATGCTGAATAACTCCAGAAACTTTTGTAACTATTCACCATCTGATAAAATTGGTCAATCTATGCGCACAGCTGATATCCAGGGTCCGGGGGCTTTGCAAACTGGGCGTAAACTGTCTGAACGACGTAGGAAGCGTTAATCAAAACC
>PWGS01000216.1 GCA_003554505.1 Desulfonatronospira sp.
CAACAGTCTGCTGGATACAAGGTGGAAATATGGCTAATCTGATAAGATTGGAGATCGTCACGCCGGACAGGAATCTGCTCAGCGAGGACGTGGAATATGTCGGCGCTCCAGGCGTCAGCGGAGAATTCGGGGTCCTGCACAACCATACCCCTTTTCTGACCGCTTTAAGTATTGGAAGCCTTTTTTACAAGATAGAGGGCCGCAAATACTTTGTGTTTGTCTCCGGAGGATTTACCGAAGTAACTCCGACAAAGGTGTCCATCCTGGCTGAAGTGGCTGAAAAAGCCGATGAGATCAGCCTGGAAAGGGCCAGAAAAGCCAGAGAGAGGGCGGAACAGCGTCTGCAGCAGGAGAAGGAGCAGATCGATTATGCCCGGGCCAAGGCTGCAATGGCCAGGGCCATGCACAGGCTCAGGTGCAGAGAGGATGCCGTGAGCGCCGGCACCTGCAGCATGTAAAGACTCATTTAGAAAAAAGCTTCTAAACCCCGCCCCTATTTTTTCTGTTTAGTTCCAGAAACTCCTGTAAAATGGATATGTTATCCATGGAAACAGCAGGATTTTCAGACGTAAGCAGGTAAAATAGGTGCGGGGTTTTTTTGTCTGGACATGCAAAGGGGGTTGCTTTAAAATCAGTTTTGACAATTATCATGACTCGTCAGTCCTGACTGGTCAGCACCCTTTATGTGATGCACCAGATCTTTACCATGAACACCGCTGCAAATTATCAGCTATTCAGCCGGCGTTTTGCAGCAATAAGAGATATAAAACCGGGTCTCAATGATGATTTTTGGCGACGAAACAGGTCTTCCTCTTTCTTCTGAGGCAGGGGTGCTTGTTCTGGCGGCGGGCCAAGGGACGCGGATGCATTCGCCTCTGCCCAAGGTTCTGCAAAAGCTTTTGGACAAGCCCATGTTGTGGTATCTTTTGACCACTCTGAAACGGACTTTTTCTTCCAGGCCCATGGTTGTAGCCGGCCATGGCCGGAAGAGGGGGGAAGAGGCATGCGGGTCCTTTGAGACGGACTTAATATATCAGGAAAGGCAGCTGGGTACTGGACATGCCCTGCAGGTTGCCTGGGATCATATAATCAGGGGCGGTTTTAAGTGGCTGGTTGTGTTAAACGGCGACACCCCTCTTATAAGACCGCACCAGATTCAGGCCCTTCTGGAAAGTGTCCGGAGCAAGGATGCTGATGTGGGCCTTATGAGCCTTGAGCTTGATGACCCGGGAAGCTATGGCCGGGTTATTCGCTCTGCAGACGGCAGGGTCAGGGAAGTTGTCGAAGCCGGAGATTTTGATGCCCGGGTGCACGGCCCGGATGTTTCTGAAGTAAACTCGGGGCTGTATGCCTTCAGGATCTCTTCTCTGGAAAGGATTCTGTTTCAACTTGATTCAAACAACAAGCAAAAAGAGTTTTACCTTACCCAGCTCATCTCACTGGCTCAGCAGTCAGGAATGACTGTCGAGGCGGTGAACGCCGGAAGATGTTCCGGGCTTCTGGGGGTCAACACTCCCGGGGAACTGATTCATCAGGAGGAGTATGTCCGGTCTTGCATAGTAAACGATTTTATTGGTCAGGGAGTGTTCATACGGTCTCCAGATACGGTCCGGATCGGGCCGGAAGTCTTTATCGAGCCCGGTTCTGAAATCACCGGCCCTGTGGAGATTTATGGAAAGACCAGAATCACTTCTTTAAGCAGGATTTTTTCACATTGTTACATCGAGGACAGTTTTATAGATGGAGGGCAAGTTTTTTGCTTTTCACATATTGTGGAATCTGTTATAGACAGCGATACGGGAGTTGGCCCTTATGCCCGGCTTAGACCGGGCACTCGAATGCGCAAAGGTTCCAGGGCTGGAAATTTCGTCGAAATAAAGAATTCATCTGTGGGAGCCGGCAGCAAGATAAATCACCTGTCTTATATCGGGGACACCTCAATGGGAGAGGGGGTAAACGTGGGTGCCGGCACCATCACCTGTAATTACGACGGTCGAGAAAAACATGAAACCATTATCGAGAACAAGGTTTTCATAGGCAGTAATACCGCCCTGATAGCGCCGGGGGTGCTGCAGGAAAAAAGTATGATTGCCGCAGGATCTGTTATAACCAGGGATGTTCCCGGGGAAAGCCTGGGTATAGCCAGGTCCAGACAAAAAAACCTTGAAGGCAGAAGCCCCTTGAAAAATTTTAAAAAAAGCGATTAAGCGATTAAAAATGGAAGCCATAGAAAAACTGGCGGAAAAAGTGGACAGACTTCTGGAACTGAAGAACAGGCTGGAGCAGGAAAATCAGAGCCTCAGGCAGGAGTTGGAGACCGAGAAACAAAAAAACAACACGGTTGCAGGCAAGGTCGATGAATTGCTGCAAAAAATCGAAGATGAAACATCTATTTGATTCCAGAGTACAACTTAAATATACTAGGGTTGGACTTAAATTTTAAAACTGATGCAGGTCCTGAGCGAATCGAGCAGGCAAAGGCGTATCTGGAAAAAAGATATGCCGAGCTGCAAAGCAGGGGCAACAAGCTGAGCAAGGAAAGGGTGCTCGTATATCTTGCCCTTGGCCTGGCAGATGATTACCTTGAAAGTGAAATCAGGTTTTCGGATCTACAGCAAAGAGTAGACGAACTGCTGCATAAAATAAATGGCCTTGAGGCTGACAACTAAGCTGATCATTTTGACCGGCATGTAAATATTCCTGGCAGGTACGTGATGGAGATGATTTATTTTGAGCCAACATTAACCTCAAGGGAGCCGCTGCGCAGTTCTGGTGTGCATGCCCCGCAGAGTTCGGGGAAGCCTGAAGGAGCTGCTTTGGCGCCCACCTGCAAAAACGAGGTTCAAGATAATTCTCCACACGGCTTGCCGGGAAAATTCATGCCAGTTTCACCTCCTGTCTTGATTTGCCTGCCTCAATACTTTCAGGGTACTGTCCGGGTGCACCGATAATTCCTTAAAGTTGATGATATGGTTTCCGCAGTTGAAACTGTATCTATACCTGGAATCCGTTTATGGAACAGATGCGTTGGCCGTATTATCCATAGCCGCCCCTTTTGCATTTGTGCATCTTGTTTCCGGGATCGCAGCTAATGCCTGCTGGATCGCGGAAGAAACAGAGCTTTACATATAAGGAGCAAACCATGTGGACAACCGTAATCATCACTGCCATGACCGCCCTGGCAGTTGGAGCTGTTGCGGGATTCTGGGCTCAGAAGATATTTTTAAACAAGAAGTACCAGGAAAACCAGGAACTGGCCCAGAGGATTCTGGATGAAGCCAGAAAGGAAGCATCGGCACAAAAGAAGGAAATCCTGCTCCAGGCCAAGGACGAGGCCTTCAAACAGAAAAAGGAGCTGGAAGAGGATGCCAGGGAGAGGGAGAAAGAGTTAAAGAAACAGGAACAGAGGCTGCAGGAAAAGGAAGAGAGGCTGGAGAACAAGCTGGAAAAGGTGGCTCAAAAGGAAAGCGAGGTGGTTGCCTGGGAAAATCAGCTTTCCAAGCAGGAGCGTACCTTTGCCGAAAAGCAGGAGCACCTGCAGGAGCTTATTGACAATGAGAGCAAAAAGCTCGAGGAGATATCCGGACTCACTACGGAAGAGGCCAGAAATCGCCTGATGCAGGAAATTGAGAGCAAGACCAGGCATGAGGCGGCCAGGATGATCCGTCAAATCGAAATGGAAGCCCAGGAAACAGCCGCCAAAAAGGCCAAGGAAATACTGGCTCTGTCCATACAGCGTTATGCCGGCGATTATGTATCCGAACACACTGTTTCAGCTGTGGAGCTGCCAAGCGAAGATATGAAGGGCCGCATCATCGGAAGGGAAGGCCGCAATATCAGGGCCATCGAAGCAGCAACCGGGGTGGATCTGATCATCGACGATCCGCCTGAGACAGTAGTCCTGTCCGCCTATAGTCCCCTGCGGCGCGAAGTTGCCAAGCAGTCTCTGGAGAGGCTCATAAGCGACGGAAGGATTCATCCGGCCCGCATCGAGGATATAGTGGAAAAGGTCAAGAAGGAGCTGGACGTCAAGCTGCGTGAAATCGGGGAACAGGCCACTTTCGACGTTGGAGTGCACGGCATACATCCTGAACTGATCCGCCTTCTGGGCCATCTGCATTACCGCACCAGTTTTTCCCAGAATGTGATGCAGCACTCCATAGAAGTGGCTTTTCTGTGCGGGATCATGGCTGCGGAGCTGGGTCTGGATCAGAAAAAGGCCAAAAGGGCCGGTCTGCTGCATGACCTGGGAAAGGCGATTGATCATGAGGTGGAAGGGCCCCATGCTACCATCGGGGCGGACCTGGCCAAAAAGCATAACGAATCCAAGGAAATTGTGCATGCAATAGCAGCACACCACGAAGATGTGCAGCCAACAAGCGTACTTGCGGTGCTGGTGCAGGCCGCTGACAGCCTGTCCGGAGCCAGGCCCGGGGCCAGGAAGGAGCTTCTGGAAAATTATGTCAACCGCCTGGAAGAGCTGGAGAAGATTGCTTCCAGTTTCAACGGGGTGAACCGCTCTTTTGCCATTCAGGCCGGAAGAGAGCTAAGGGTTATGGTGGATTGCGATCAGGTGGACGACGACGCCACTCACTTGATGTGCAAGGATATTGCTCACAAGATTGAAGAGAATATTACTTATCCCGGCCAGATCAAGGTAACCGTAATCCGGGAAAAGAGATCGGTGGGCTATGCCAAGTAGCTTAAGCCGGGGAAAAGCTGCAAGTGCCCGGGTCAGGGGAGCCGGGTGAACATGTGGACCGGGGAAAACAGTATGTTTGAGGTAACGATTTCGTAACTATTCACCAGGGTCCGGGGACTTCGCAAACAGGACGTAAAAATCCACCCTGTTAAACCCTGCGAAGCAGGACCGCTATGCGGTGTTTAACAGGGCGAGCTCCAAGGAAGCGTAAATCAAAACCTATACACGAGTTTTTAAGC
>PWGS01000050.1 GCA_003554505.1 Desulfonatronospira sp.
AGTTGCCGGCCCCGGCATAAAGGTCTGCCAGGCTGTCCAGGTGGTCAAGCCGGGAAAGCACATATTGCACCAGGTCCTGGTTCAGCCTCCAGTTGGCCTGAAAAAAGGATCCCGGGCGGACCTGAAGGCTGATGCCGGATTTTTCCAGAGGAAGCTTAAGCCACTCCGGGCTGGTGTGGGCAAGGACCCTGTGGTCCAGGGGGCTGGCCGCCACGGTGTAGCGCCCAGGTGGCAGGTCCCGGCAGATGCGGGGAAGCTCCCCGGCCAGGACCGGGGCGTACAGCAGGCATCTGGGGCAGTGCAGGGGATGGTTTCCGCCCAGGGCCTTGACATGGGGGCGGCCGTCCACGACTTCTGTCTGGCCGCGCCAGCGGTAGCCCCAGCTCTCAGGGCTGGAAAAGACCTGGATTTCTTCTGGAGCATGTCCGGACCACTTGCGGCCCAGGGCGCGGCGGATTTCTGCTTGCAGCACCTGGTGTTTGAGCTTTACCTGGACCCGGCAGGGCAAAACCGCGAAGCGGCATCCCCCACAAAGATCACCCAGGGGGCAGGGATGCTTTTGCCTGTGCTCTGCCGGCTCCAGGAGGCGGGTGCATCTGGCCTGCAGATGGTCTCCTGTGCTTTTGGTGACTTGCGCCAGGATGCGCTCCCCCGGGAATACCCCGGGCTCCAGGATGACCACCTGTCCGGATTCAAGCCTGGCCAGGGCCCGGCCCCGCCAGATGAGGCGCTCGACTGTCAGCTCCAGTTCCTGCATGCTGAACTCGACTACTCTCTGAACATATCCAGGAATTCACCGTAGCCTTCCTGTTCCAGGTCTTCCGCCGGAACAAAACGCAGGGCTGCGGAATTGATGCAGTAGCGCATGCCTGTGGGTTCTGGACCATCGTTAAATACGTGTCCCAGATGGGAGTCCGCGCCTGCGCTTCTGACTTCCATGCGGGGGCTGGGCAGACTGTGGTCCGGGCGCTGGACAATGTTTTCCTCTTTGATTGGACGGGTAAAGCTTGGCCAGCCGGTGCCGGAGGCATACTTGTCCCTGGAACTGAACAAGGGCTCTGCGGAAATTATGTCCACGTAGATGCCCTCTTCCTTGTGGTCCCAGTATTCGTTGTCAAAGGGAGGTTCGGTACCCTCCTGCCGGGTGACCCGGTACTGCATGGGGGTCAGCTTGACCCCGGGATGCTCTGATACGCTGGTCTTGTTGTTGCCCGGATCTGGAGCCGAATGTCCCCACTGCCGCTCCAGAAAATCCTGACGACCGGAAAGGACCCGGTAGCGGCGGTAGTGTTCTCTGTTTTTTTCGTAGTACTTCTGGTGGTATTCTTCGGCCGGGTAAAACTCGTCCGCAGGCAGAATCAGCGTGGCCACCGGACCCTGGAACTTGCCCGTGGCCTCCAGGGCTTTCCTGGATTCCTCGGCTGCAATGCGCTGCTCCTCGTCGTGATAAAATATGGCTGTGCGGTACTGGCTGCCCCGGTCTGCGAACTGCCCGCCGGGGTCAGTGGGGTCGATGGATTTCCAGAATACGTCCAGAAGCTGGTTGTAGCTTATAAGACCCGGATCAAAGATGACCCTTACGGCCTCGAAATGCCCGGTAAGGCCGGTGGGGACCTGCTCGTAGGCAGGGTTTTCAGTATGGCCCCCGGTATATCCGGATACTGCCTCCAGCACGCCTTCAAGCTCGGCCAGGTCAGCTTCCAGGCACCAGAAGCATCCGCCGGCAAAAGTGGCCTGCTGCCCGGTTTCTTTATCTATGTTCATTTTTTCCTCCCGAAGGTCACGGTTCACCCGGCACTTGCCTCTGCTTTTGACTGCCTGTGCTGGACAGGGCAATATTGAAGTAAGAGCCGGGTGAATGGTTAAGACAGACAGATCAGCTGAACAGGTTTATTTTGTTTTGCTCATTCGTTGTCGGTTATGGAATAAATTTTACTTGAACAGGTTGCCGTTTCGGTTTTCGGCACTATTGTTTTATAGGTTTTCCCCAGGGTAATGGCAAGTGCGGAAACAGTCACCGGAAAAAAATCTACACAGGCGCGAGCCCGGCAGATATGAAAGCCGGGCAAGGTTGCCTGCCCGGCTTTCTTGGTATAAGCTGCCAGCAGTTAAGTTCAATTATATCCGGTTTCCGGCCAGGGGACGTATAAGCCCTGCAGCCAGAGAGGGCGGGATATTACAACCTGATTTCCCAGGAGCAATCCCAAAATGATCCAGGACAACTATGGCCGGGGAGTGAGCTACCTGCGCCTGAGCATAACCGACCGCTGCAATCTGAAATGCTTTTACTGCCGGCCCGGCAAGGGCTCCAGGTTCATTCCCCACAAAAATATCCTGACCTACGAGGACATGCTCTACCTGCTGCACGCAGCCTCGGGCATGGATGTGCAGAAGGTCAGGCTTACCGGCGGAGAGCCCTTTGCCCGCCGGGACATTCTTTATTTCCTGCACCGGCTCAAAAGCGGGCTGCCGGAGATGGAAATCAGGCTGACCCCCAATGCTACTCTCATTGCCGGCAAGATCCGGGCCCTGCGCGACATCGGCATCAAAGGCCTGAACATCTCCCTGGACACCCTGAGCCGGGACAAGTATCAGCGCATAACCGGACTGGACAAGCTGGACAGCGTCATGGCCAGCATTGACCGCTGCCTGGAAGAGGGAATCCGGGTCAAGATAAATGCCGTGGCTCTCAAGGGGGTCAATGATGACGAGCTGGGGGATTTTATCCGCCTGGCCATGGATAAGCCTCTGGATGTGCGTTTCATAGAGTTTATGCCCATTGGTGAGAAGACACTGTGGGAACAGGATTATTACTGGTCCTCAGCGGATCTTTTGACTCAGGCTGCAGAGATAACAGACATGGTCCCGGTGGACAACCTGACCCGCAACCATGGCCCGGCCCGCATGTACAAGCCTGGTCAGGGCCTGGGCCGGGTGGGGGTGATATCCCCTTTGAGCGCGCATTTCTGCGCCACCTGCAACCGCCTGCGGGTTACAGCCAATGGACGCCTGCGCACCTGTCTTTTTTCGGATAAAGAATACAATCTCCTGCCCCTTATCCGTTCCCCGAAAGTCGGCCCCGAAAGACTGCGCCTGGTCATGGAGCGGGCCGGCCGCAAAAAGCCCATGGGCCATGAGCTCATGTCCGGCGGCAGGAAGGAAAAAAGCCTGTGCCGGCGGGTCATGTCTTCCATAGGCGGATAAAACCGGGATTTTGATATGCTCAAGGTGCACATCCAGACCAGTGCCATAGAAAACAACTTTGCATTTTTAAGCCGCAGGACCACCGCCCGGATTATGGCCGTGGTCAAGGCAGATGCCTACGGGCACGGACTGGAAGAGACGGCCCTCTGCCTGTATCAGGCCGGGGCGGATCGTTTCGGGGCGGGCAGCGTCCAGGAAGGGGTTCGCCTGAGAGGCTGCCTGGACGGGCCTGAAATCTATTCCCTGCTTGGGCCGGTCTCCCCTGAGGACTACCACCTTCTGGCCCGGCACAGGATCATCCCCTTTATTCATTCCTGGGAGCAGTTGAAGGCCCTGAAAGAGGCCGCCTGCAGCTTCAGCAGGATAATTCCGGTGGCCCTCAAGCTGGAAACCGGCATGAACCGGCTGGGGTTCAGAGGCGGGGACCTGCAGCAATTGCTGGAGATCTGGGAAGACTGCCCTGGGCTCAAACTGCACATGCTGGCCTCGCACCTGAGCCTGGCGGATTCTGTCCAGGGCAGGCAGGAGGTGCTGCGCCAGCTCAAGACCTTTGAAGACTGCTGCCGGGCCGTGCAGGCCAGGGGACATGAATTTGAAAGGTCCCTGGCCAACTCGGCGGCCATCCTGGCCCACCCGGAAACCCACCTGGACTGCGTTCGTCCCGGCATCTCCCTTTACGGGGACAATCCCTTTGAGCATACCCCCTGGGCCTTAAAGGGCCAGGGTCTGGCCCAGGCCATGCATGTCAGGGCCCCTGTCCTGGCGGTGCACGACCTGGAAAAAGGCTCCGGGGTAAGCTACGGACTGTGCTTCACCGCGCCCAGGGACATGCGCATCGCAGTCATCGGCTGCGGTTATGCGGACAACTATTCCCGGAGGCTGTCCAACCGGGGCTGGATGTTCTACCAGGGCCGCAGGCTGCCTGTGCTGGGCCGGGTCTGCATGCAGCTGAGCGTGGTGGATGCAACCCATGCCGGGGATATTGCCCCCGGATGCGAGGTGCACGTCCTGGGCGGGCAGGGGCGGCAGCCGGTAAGCGCCCGGGAGATGGCCGGGTGGCTGGACAGCATTTCCTACGAGATCTTCTGCAGCCTGGGCAAAAATCCAAGGATGTACAGCAGGGCCGGGTAAGTAAGTCGCATGTGGATCATTCTGGCCTTTATCACCGCAGTTTGCGAAGCGGCCAAGGACGGGCTGTGCAAGAAAAGCCTGCAGAGCATGGACGTATTCACCATTGCCTGGGTGTGGAAGGTCTTCAGTCTGCCCTTTATCCTGCCCCTTATTTTTTTCACTCCCGTTCCGGAGCACCTGCCCCCTGAGTTCTGGACGGCCCTTCTTGTGGGGGGAGGCCTGAACATCCTGGCCACGGTCCTCTACATCCGGGCCATAAGCACTTCGGATCTCTCCATCACTCTGCCTCTTCTAAGCTTTACTCCGGCTTTTCTGCTCTTTACCTCACCCTTGCTGGTGGGGGACATCCCGGCGCCCCTGGGATACGTGGGGGTGCTGTTCATTGTGGGCGGCTCCTATCTGCTGGGTGTGGGCAGGGATGCCACGTTTTTCAGTCCCTTAAGGGCCCTGGTGCGCGATTCCGGGGCCAGGCTGATGCTCATGGTGGCCCTTATCTGGAGCGTGGCCGCCAACATGGATAAAATCGGAGTCATGGCCACCAGTCCCTTTTTCTGGGCGGTGTGCATCCAGAGTTTTATCTC
>PWGS01000186.1 GCA_003554505.1 Desulfonatronospira sp.
CAGACACTTGCAATTCAGTTCTTTATAGGATATAATAATTTTTTTTATTATAAATTTCAATTGCATGTTTTATGCCGGACTTTAAACCGGAACCTTCGAACCCTGAGATTTCTCCGGATTCAACGGGACATAAGGCAAAAACCTGAACAGAAATGGAGGTTATTATGTTGAAGGCATTTTTTATCCGGGCAGTTATGCTGCTTTTTGTATTGGGATTGTTCCTGGCCCCTGTCTCGGCAACGGCTGAAAACCTTGTAAACATCAATACAGCTGATCAGGAAACACTGCAGAGCCTGCCTGGCATAGGTCCGGCTCTCTCTGAAAGAGTCGTGGAACACCGGGAACGTTTTCCTTTTGAAGCAAAAGAGGACATTATGCAGGTGCCTGGAATAGGAGAAAGCACCTACAATGACCTCAAGGATGTTATTACCGTGGATTAAGTGCTCCTGGTGAGGTCATCCCGTTGAAGCACCCAAGGCCTGTGGCCAGCAAATGGTCCCGGGCCTTTTATTTGTGCAGCAAAAACCACTCATGGCCCTTCGTTTTTCAGGCCCCTGCCTTCCAAGCACCAGCGTCCGGCCTCGCGACCTCTGCCGCATGAACTGCCACCCGTCCCGCCACGCGCTTCGCCCGGCTTGCTTGACAAAAAAGACTTTTTGGCAGATGTCCCGCAAAGGGCTCGGCCAGCTTTTACCTGCAATCACCTGGTCCCGATGTACTCCAGCTTACGCGGAACCATAAAAAATACTTGACAAACCCTTGAATAACAATAATGATTCCTAAAAAGGAAGGTTTTGGTTATGCGCTTGACAAAACAAAGAAAAATCATACTGGAAAGACTTAAACAGTCACGCAGGCACCCTACAGCTGTGCAGATCTATGACGAAGTCCGCAGTGAACTCCCTAACATCAGCCTGGGCACTGTTTACCGTAATCTGGACATCCTTTCCAAAGAAGGAATAATCAGCAAAATTGAGACCTGCGGAGATCAGAAAAGATTCGACGGTACCTCTGATCCTCATTTGCACATAATCTGTTCCAGTTGCGGCAAGGTACAGGATGCTCACCAGGAGCCAGACATTGATATGGACAGATTGACCCGGGGGGAGACGGATTTTAAAATTACCGGGGTCAGGCTGGAACTCCTGGGCATCTGCCCTGAATGCAACAGGGAAAACAACTGAGTATCCCGGCTGGTGATTAAATTGTTTCCATACGGAAAGTCTTTCTTTCCGGATGAAAACTAAATTGCACCATGAAGCAGTCCATTCTACCCGTTGATGACGAGCTTTAACGGTTCAGTTCAAGGCTGTGCCTGTTTAAAGACTCCATGGCCGATATCCATTGAAGAACCAAAAAAACAAAAAAACAGGAGACGATATCATGAAATCATTGAAAGGGACCAGGACGGAGAAAAATATCCTGACCGCTTTTGCCGGAGAATCTCAGGCCCGAAACCGTTACACCTACTTCGCCAAGCAGGCCAAAAAAGACGGTTACGTCCAGATATCCAATATTTTTGAAGAAACAGCCAATCATGAAAAAGAACATGCCAAACGACTTTTCAAGTTCCTGGAAGGCGGCGATGTTGAAATTCAGGCTGCCTATCCTGCCGGCAAAATAGGCTCCACCGTAGAAAATCTCAAGGAAGCAGCCGCAGGCGAGAACTACGAACATCAGAGCATGTATCCCGGGTTCGCCAAAACAGCCAGAGAGGAAGGATTTGTGGAAGTTGCCGAGGCCATGGAAGCCATTGCTGTGTCCGAGCAGTTCCATGAAAACAGATACCGCACCCTCATTGCCAACATTGAGCAGGGAAAGGTGTTCAAGAAAGACCAGGAAGTCACCTGGAAGTGTCAGAACTGCGGCTACACCCACAAAAGTGCTGAGGCCCCTGAGGAATGCCCTTCCTGTGCTCACCCTCAGGCTCATTTTGAGGTTCTTTGCCAGCACTGTTAAACTTCTGACTTCAACCTTGAAATACCTAGACCACCGCTTACGGCCGTCCCGGCAGCGGATTGCCAGATCCGCCGCCGGCGTCAGCCTGAGCGATGCAACACTGCGACCCGCATGGCCCCTGGACAGCCATGCACCAGGAGTTGAAAATGGCCCGGCCTGAAGAGATGTGGCAATGCCAGATGACCAACTGTGGTTGTATCTATGACCCTGATAAAGGCGACCGGAAGAATAAAACCCCTAAAGGCACCGCCTTTGAGAACCTGCCTGAGGACTGGAAATGTCCTGTATGCGGGGCATCAACCAAAAACTTCCGTCCCCTGGCCGGCCCCGGGTCTGCAAGGGAAGAATAGCGGACCTTTCAACGAACCAGGCTGAACAACAGCCATGACTGCAATTTTTAAACAGCACCGGAGGAGAGAATGCAAAAATGGGTATGTACAATTTGTGGTTACGTCTATGATCCTGCCGAAGGCGATCCGGGCAACGGAGTAGCAGCAGGCACCAAATTCGAAGATGTGCCTGAAAGCTGGGTCTGCCCGGTATGCGGAGCAGGGAAAGAGGACTTTGCCCTTGAAGGCTGAAAATTTAAAAAGAGCCCTGTGGGCATGTTCCACAGGGCTTCTAATTTCCTAGCCTGACGGGAATTAATTCCTGGAACTCAAATCTGCCGGCTGAATAAAAAATACCTGAAAGTATTTCAGATCAAGTATCGAAAAAAACATATATTCTGATTATCAGCCTTAGGGCTTCTGTGGAGGACAAATGCCTGCAATTGAAATCAAAAAAAATATTTACTGGGTGGGTGCAATAGACTGGAACCTCAAGGATTTCCACGGTTATGCCGTGGCCCGCCGGGGTACCAGCTACAACGCATACCTGGTCCTGGACGACAAGATCACCCTTTTCGACACTGTAAACGAAAAATTCAAATGGGACCTCTACCACCAGGTCAGGAGCCTGGTAAGGCTGGAAGACATCGACTATATTGTTGTCAACCATGTGGAGCTGGATCATTCCGGAGCCCTGCCCTTCATGGTGGACAAGATTAAACCGGAAAAAATATTTTGCTCTCCCATGGGTGAAAAATCCATCCACGGCCACTTTCACAACAAGGACTGGCCCCTGCAGGTGGTCAAGGACGGCGAAAGCATTTCCCTGGGCAAGAGAAATGTCGCCTTCATGGAAACCAGGATGCTGCACTGTCCGGACAGCATGTTTTCCTACATTCCTGAAGACAAGCTGCTCATATCCAGCGATGCTTTCGGCCAGAATATCGCCAGCCAGAAGATATTCGACGACCAGCACGATTTAAACCTGCTTCTTTCCGAGGCCAGACACTATTATACCAACATCATCCTGCCCTTCTCACCCCTGGTGCAGAAACTTTTGAACAAGGTACAGGAGGCGGGCCTGGAAATTGACATGATCGCTCCGGACCACGGTGTCATCTGGCGCACCCACCCGGAGAAGATCCTGGAAGGCTACGCTGAATTCGCCGCCCAGACCCTCAAGCCCAAGGCTGTGCTGGTTTACGACACCATGTGGGGCAGCACGCAGAAGATGGTCAAGGCAGTGGCCGATGCCCTCACCGAGGAAGGCATAGACATCAGGGTCATGTCTCTCAAGTCTTTTCATCACAGCGACGTCATGGGCGAGTTCTCCGATGCAGCAGCCCTGGTCTGCGCCTCTCCCACCCACAACAACAGCATGCTCCCTCTCATGTCTGATTTTCTGACCTACATGAAGGGCCTGAAACCCAAAAACCGGCTGGGAGCGGCCCTGGGATCCTACGGCTGGAGCGGGGAAGCCCCCGGGGCAATGGCCAAAGTCCTGGAAGAGGCCGGATTCGAACTCCCGGAAAAGCCCTTGCGCAGCCAGTTTGTACCTGCACACGAACAACTGACCCAGTGCAAGGAAATGGGACGTAACCTGGCATCGGCCATCAAGGCCAAAACCCAGGCATAAGCCATGCAGCAAAAAAGTCGGCAACATGCATACAGGGAACTGAAAAAGAAGGTCCCCCTTCTCCTGGACAACCGGGATATTGAACCGGTTCTTCCGGAGCTTATGCACTACCCCGCGCAGAAACTTCTGGGGGCTTTATATGCAGCCCTTTTAAGCCCCCGGAAGCTGATAAAATGGCATGCGGTCACCGCCATCGGGGTTACAGCAGGCAGGCTTGCCCAAAACGACCTGGAACAGCCCCGTATTGTCATGCGCCGCTTCATGTGGACCCTGAACGACGAATCCGGAGGAATAGGATGGGGTTCGCCTGAATGCATGGGCGAAATTATGGCCCGTCACCAGGGCCTGGCCCTGGAGGACAGGCGGATTTTATTCTCCTACCTGGTCCAGGGAGACACGGGCAGTGACAACTATCTTGAATACCTTCCCCTTCGCCGGGGTGCTTTCTGGGGACTGGCCAGACTGGCCCAGGGTGATCCGGAACTGTCCAGGGAAGCTGCTCCCCAGGTCCAGAAGGCTCTGAAGCAGGAAAGCGATCCGGAAATCCTGGCCCTCATATGTCTTTACCTGCGCCTCAGCCGGCGCGGCAAAGAAGAGTTTCCCAGGCCGGATCCCGGCAGCGGCACCCTGGAAATTTACTGGGACCAGCAGCTTCAATCAATCCCTGCCAGGGAACTTTGCCTGGAGTAGTCTTTCTTAAAGCCTACTCTTTACCAGTTATACCCTGCAATATAAATCCGCCAGCTCCAATACATGATAAACAAGGCCTACATATCCTTATTAAGCCCTCACCAGTACATTAAGAACCTGTTTGTATTCGCGCCTCTTTTCTTTTCCTTTAGATTCCTGGAAGCTGAACCCCTTTTCAGGACATTTACCGCTTTTGCTGCATTTTGCCTTGTAGCCAGCAGCGTTTATATCTTCAACGATATAAAGGATATAGCTGAAGACAGCAGGCACCCGATCA
>PWGS01000227.1 GCA_003554505.1 Desulfonatronospira sp.
ACCTGCAGAACAGATATGCCGGACGTCTTACAGCCGTAAACAGCGCAGCCCTGCCTTTTCCAGTCCCACCGGGACTTGCTCCCCTGGCAGCCATGCCCGAAGATGAGAACCTGGGGCGTATACGGCTGGAGAAGGGCCCCAATTATCCCCTGGACTTTTCAGTGCACGGCTTTTACGACTTAAGCGCCCATCCTCCCATTCTGCGGGATGAACAGTTCTGAGGACTGCAAAGAAAAGTTCCACTTGCCGGGCCTGGCTGCAGGCTCATTTATTCCCTTTCTCAACTGCGTCAGAAAAAAAGCCCTGGATACTTCTTCTGCTCCGAAACGCAGCATGTGCTGTGTTGTCTGCTGACAGTCCATGAGCAGGTATCCTTTTTTATTCAGGATGCTTAAAAGATATACCAGGGTGGTCTTGGAGGCATCCGGGATCCTGTAGAACATGGATTCTCCGAAAAAAATCCCGCCCAGGGCCACGCCGTATATACCCCCGGCCAATCGTCCGCGGTGCCAGGCTTCCACTGAATGGGCGATACCCATGTGGTGCAGCCGGACATAGGCGCTGACCATTTCCGGCACCAGCCAGGTACCATGCCCCCCGGCCCTTTTTATCCCGGCACAGAATTCTATCACCTTTTCAAAGGCCTGATCCGCGGTCATGATGAATTTGCCGGAGTTCAGCACCCGGCGCAGGCTTCTGGGGATGTGCAGGTTGTCAGGGAAGAGAACGAGCCTGGGATCGGGAGACCACCATAAAATGGGAGAGCCTGGGCCGTACCAGGGAAAGATGCCCCGGCTGTATGCCTTGATAAGGCGCTGGGGCGAGAGGTCCCCGCCCACGGCCAGCAGCCCGTCAGGGCCGGCCTGGCCGGGGTGCGGGAATTCCAGGTTACGGGAGAGGAAAGTGATGGTCACTTAAGCTTTAACTGGTCATTTTTTTTGTCGTGTTCCACCTTGACCACGGACTTTTTGTCTCTTTGCTCGAATAAAAGCTTTTCCGCAAGGGTGTCCTTTATCTGTTCCTGGATCAGCCTGGCCAGGGGCCTGGCCCCAAAAGAAGGGTCATATCCCTTTTCAGCCAGCCATGCCCTGGCCGGTGCTGAAAGCTGGACCTGAACCTTCCTGCCCTTCAGCTGCTGATTCAGCTCCCGGATGCTCTTGTCCACGATCTTCTGCATGGTTTCCCTGCTCAGGGCGTTGAAAGGGATTATTGCATCCAGGCGGTTGCGGAACTCCGGACTGAACATATTTTCCACTGCCTTTACACCCTTGGCGGTAAGATCCTCCTGGTTCTCCTGCCCGAAGCCGATGCTGGGGGAAATCATTTCCCTGGCCCCGGCATTGGAGGTCATGAGAAGGGTCACATGGCGAAAGTCGGCCTTGCGTCCGCTGTTGTCCGTGAGGGTGGCGTAATCCATTATCTGCAGCAGGATATTGAACATGTCCGGGTGGGCCTTTTCGATCTCATCCAGAAGAAGAATGCTGTATGGATTCTTGCGGATGGACTCGGTGAGCAGCCCGCCCTGGTCGAAGCCCACGTATCCGGGTGGCGCCCCGATGAGTCTGGCCACGGCGTGTTTCTCCATGTATTCGCTCATGTCGAAACGGAGGAAACTGACTCCCATGACCTGGGCCATCTGCCTGGAAAGCTCGGTTTTGCCCACTCCGGTGGGACCTATGAGCAGGAAATTGCCTATGGTTTTGTTTTCTTCACGCAGCCCCGCCCTGGAGCGTTTTACAGCCTTTGTCAGGGCCTGTACGGCCTTGTCCTGACCGAAAATGGTGTCCTGCAGATGTTCATCCAGGCTGAAGAGTTTCTCCTTGTCTGATGAGGAAATCTGCCTGGACGGGATCTTGGCTATTCTGGAGACCACCTGTTCAATATCCCTGGGTGTAATCTGCTTCTTGGTCCTGCCGGTTCCGGAGAGGACAAAGACGGACCCGGCCTCGTCCAGTACGTCGATGGCCTTGTCCGGGAGATAGCGGTCATTGATATAGCGCGCCGAGAGGTCCACCGCCGCCTTGAGGGCGGAGGGCATGTATTTTACATGGTGGAATTCCTCGTAATAGGGCCGCAGACCTTTAAGGATTTCGAGGCTTTCACTGGTGCTTGGCTCAGGCAGTTCGATCTTCTGGAATCTGCGGGAGAGGGCTTTGTCCTTTTCGAAATGATTCTTGAACTCTTCATAGGTGGTGGATCCTATGCAGCGGATTTCACCGGAAGCCAGCACCGGTTTGAGTATGTTGGAAGCGTCCATGGAGCCGCCGCTGGTGGCCCCGGCCCCGACTATGGTATGGATTTCGTCTATGAACAGTATTGCTCCGGGAATCTCTTTTATTTCATTTATTCCTCCCTTGAGCCTGTTTTCAAAATCGCCTCTGAACTTGGTACCTGCCAGAAGCGAACCCATGTCCAGGGCGAATATCCTGGTATCCAAAAAAGGTTCAGGAACTTTTTTCTCTGCTATCTGCAGGGCCAGGCCCTCGGCCATGGCTGTTTTGCCCACCCCTGCATCTCCTACAAAGATGGGGTTGTTCTTCCTGCGCCGTAAAAGTACCTGGATCACCCTTTTTAGTTCTTCTTCCCGGCCTACAAGTGGATCGATGAGCTTTTTTCCGGCTTTTTCCACCAGATCCATGGTATAAAGGGCCAGGGCGCTTTTTTCATCCTTTTCCTTGGGCTTGCAGCCGGAACATGCTGAGCCGGGGCGGTCCTTCTCCATGCCGTGGGAAATATATTCCAGGACATCAAGGCGGCTCAGGCCCTGTGGCTGCAGGTAATAAACAGCGAAGGCCTCTTCTTCTTCAAACATGGCCGCCAGGAGGTCTCCTGCCTGGATCATGTTCTTGCCCGAGGACTGGATCTGGGACAGGGCCTTGTGCATGACCCTTTGCACCCCGACGGTCTGGACTACTTCGCGGTCTCCGCTGGGGGGCATGACCTCCATGTGGTCGGTGAAGAATCTTTCCAGCTGGTTTTTTAGTTTAAACAGGTCCACCCCACAGTCCGAAAGGACCTCCTTGCCCTTGTCGTCCATGAGATAGGCGTAAAGTATATGTTCCAGAGTGAGATACTCATGGTGGCGGACCTTGACTTCACGTATGGCCCTGGCGATTATTCTTTCCAATTCTTTGCTTAGCATTTAAACCTCTTCCATTGTGCATTTAAGGGGATAACCTTCTTTCCTGGCCATGCTGGTTACCATGGCCACCTTGGTTTCGGCGACCTCCCCGGTGTAGATCCCGCATACGCCGGTGCCGTTCTTGTGCACGTTAAGCATTATCTGCATTGCTTCGGCTTCTGTTTTGTGAAAAACTTTCTGCAGCACATGGACAACAAATTCCATGGTGGTGTAATCGTCATTGTGCAACAGGACCTTATAGCGCTGCGGTTCTTTGACCTGATCTTCCGATACTGTTCCCGGGGCAGGCAGAGTCCCTGTAAGTTCTTTACTCATATGGTGTTAGCGTAATGTTTTTTGTCCAAAAGTCAATAATCTGCAGCCTTACCGATTGTGAGAGCTATTAGCATAAAACTGGCTTTTGATCAATATTCTACATAGTCCAGGCACAGTCCCCTGGCCGGGGCGGTGGCCGGGGCCAGGCTCCGGTTGCGGCTTTTCAGCACAGTCTCCAGGTCCCTGGAGGAGATTTTTTTCTGACCGACCTGGACCAGGGCCGAGACCATATTTCTGGCCATCTGTTTCAAAAAACCGCCGGCCCGGATCAAAATCACTGTTTCCCGGGGAGTAAACCCGGGAACGATGCAGATGTGCTGAATAGTCCTGACAGTGTCTCTGATCTCGGTGCCCTTGTTCATAAAAGAGCTGAAGTCATGGCTCCCAAGCAGACAGTATGTGGCATCCTGCATCGCTTCCAGGTCCAGAGGGCCTGTATTCCATACGAAATTTCTGCGCTGGGGATGTAAACATTCGCGGGAGGTCCATAGGGTGTAGGAATACTGCTTGCCCCGGGCCGAAAACCGGGCGTGGAATTCTTCATCAGCTTCTGTCCAGTCCAGAATGCGGATGCTTGGAGGCAAAAGGGCGTTTAAGGCCCTGTCCCAGGGCACTTTGCGGTATCCCGGGGGCGGGTCGAAGTGGGCAACCTGCCCCAGGGCATGCACTCCGGCGTCGGTGCGCCCGGATCCGTGGACACGCAAATGTTTGCTGCATATGCAGTACAGGGCTTTTTCCACTTCTCCCTGAACAGTGACGCCGTTTTTCTGAACCTGCCAGCCCTGATAACCGGTGCCGTCGTAAGCGATTGTAAGTTTTACCCGCATATCCTGATTATTTTTGCCGGGTGTTGAAGGTATTCAATGTATTGGCAAAGAAATCATCAGGAACAGGCCGGCAGCTTGTTCCCTGTTTCAGTCCCCGGCTTTGCATGGAGTCCCTGATCTGGTTTATGGTTTTGGTTTTGGACCGGGACCACTCAGGATCCAGAAGCTCGTCCCCCGAGGGATCTCCGGTAAGTCTGTGCACCACTATGGCCGGTCTCATACTGCTCAGGGCGGTTACTGCCCATTGCACGTACTCTTCCCGGAGCAGCGGGATGTACTGTCCTTTCCTCCACCACCGGGCCAGTACCGTATCTTTGCAGACGTACAGGTTGTGCAGCTTGATCCCCTGGACCGGCAGCCGGTTTACAAACTCTATTGTTTCCAAAAAATCCTCCAGCTCTTCTCCGGGCAGCCCTGCTATGACATGCGCGCACACCTTCAGGCCTCTGGTGTGGGCCATGCGGCAGGCATGTGCAAAATCCTCAGCCGTGTGCCC